>NZ_JASERH010000058.1:0-24368 GCF_030766975.1 Streptomyces sp. KL116D
CGACCATTCCGACCGTCAGGACGATCGCGCCGCCGTCGACGAGCAGGGGCAGCAGGACGGAGCGGCGTCGGAAAGGTTCTGCCTTGGTCACCCGCCCCATTTAAGGGGGATCGCGGACAAAAGCCGCCTACCGACCCGAGGACCTTAACGATTACTGGATGCCGCCTGTATTTATTCTTCATTTGCGAGGCCCGTGGCTCACATCACCAACGATTCATTTGGTCGTTCCGGGTGCCGTCTGCCATGATCGGTGCCACGACCCCCATTGACCCGGGCCAGGTCGTCATCAGACGCCGCGGACTACACCCCCACTGTCCGCGGCGCATCACATGGAAGCCCCCGCGGCGCCGTACGACGGCGAGAACGGGGGCTTCCGTGCGTTTCGCGCGGCGTTTCACGCACACGCTCACGCACACGTGTCAGCGGTCGGCGACGCGCATCTCGAACCAGGTCGTCTTGCCGCGCGGCAGCAGATCGACGCCCCAGCGGTCGGAGAGCTTGTCGACGAGGAACAGCCCGCGCCCGGAGATGTCGAGCTCGTGCACCGGCATCAGGCACGGCAGTCCGCGCGAGGGGTCCCGCACCTCCACCCGGATCCAGCCGCGGCGGCGCAGCATGCGCAGCCCGAAGACCCGGGCACCGGTGTGCCGCACCGCGTTGCCGACGAGCTCGGAGACGAGCAGGACCGCGTCCTCGGTCATCTTCGGGGAGAGCCCCCAGTGCCGCAGGACGACCACCTGGGCCAGCCGGCGGGCGGTCGCCGCGGATTCGGGGCGCGACGGCAACGGCACCTCCCCCTCGGTCGGATTGCCGAACAACTCCAGCGCCTTCAGCGCGTGTTCGTCCTCGACCGCGGGAGACCAGCGCGCCGCGGTCGCACTCCCGTGCCGCCGCGGCTGTTCGACACCCTCAAGCCCCGCCATGCCCACCATGATGGCCGCACCGAGGGGTTCATGGGGCCGTTCCGGCTGAATAAGCCCCCCGGAACGCCTCATTCCGGGGGGCTGTTTTGGCATATGCCACTGGCAGTTAGAGGACCGCTGTACGCCCTCTGACCTGCGATGACTCACCGTGCGCAGACGATCGTTGATCGTCACGGGGCGGGATTGTTTAAGGTTCTCTTAAGGCTGGGATAATGCGCTCCAACGGGGGACGTGATCAACTCCGCTTGCCCGCAAGGGAGTTGACCCCGCCCCCTGAGGGTGGGTCAGGCGAACTTCGCCTTGCCCGGACCGTCCTCCACAAAGCTGCGCATTCCGGTCTCCCGGTCCGCCGTCGCGAACAGGCCCGCGAACCAGTTGCGTTCGATGGTGAGCCCCGTCTCCAGGTCCGTCTCCAGACCCGCGTCGATCGACTCCTTCGCGGCGCGCAGCGCGATGGAGGGACCCTGGGCGAGCTTCGCGGCGTACGCGTGCGCGGTGTCGAAGACCTCCGCCGCGGGGACGATCCGGTCGACCAGGCCGATGGTGAGCGCCTCGTCCGCCCGCACGTGGCGGCCGGTGAAGATCAGGTCCTTGGCCTTGGCCGGGCCGACCAGCCGGGCCAGCCGCTGGGTGCCGCCCGCGCCCGGGATCAGGCCCAGCAGGATCTCCGGCTGGCCCAGCTTGGCGTTGTCGGCGGCGATCCGGATGTCGGCGCAGAGCGCCAGTTCGCAGCCGCCGCCCAGGGCGTAGCCGGTGACCGCGGCGATGACCGGCTTGGGGATCCGGGCCACCGCGGTGAACGAGTCCTGCAGGGCGCGGGCCCGGCCGACCATGGCCGCGTGGTCCATGGCCTGCATTTCCTTGATGTCCGCGCCGGCCGCGAAGACCTTCTCGCTGCCGCGCACCACCACGGCCCGTACGTCGGTACGGGCCGTGGCCTCGTCGGCGAGTTCCTTGATCCGGTCCTGGGTGGCGATGTCCAGGGCGTTCATCGGGGGGCGGTCGAGGCGGATGGTCCCGACGCCGTCGGCTACTTCGAGATGAGCGGTCATGCTCCGCAGGTTAGCGGGCGTTCACCCCGCCGGGGGCGGTGCGGTTCGTCACGTGACCGTCCGTCCGGTGGGGCTTCTCGCGCAGTTCCCCGCGCCCCTGAAGGCATGCGCTGCGCGCAGCCTTCCGGATGAGATGCCGCGACACCGACCGGGCAGCCGCACGGGCACCCGCGCCCCGGTCCCGGCTACTTCTTCCAGTCCGCCCAGGACATGTTCCACCCGTTGAGCCCGTTGTCCGGGGCCACCGGCTTGTCGTGGGAGTTCTTGACGATCACCACGTCGCCGACCATCGACCGGTCGAAGAACCATGCCGCCGCCACACCGCTGTCGTA
Organism: Streptomyces sp. KL116D; assembly: GCF_030766975.1. Lineage (NCBI taxonomy): Bacteria > Bacillati > Actinomycetota > Actinomycetes > Kitasatosporales > Streptomycetaceae > Streptomyces > Streptomyces sp. KL116D. Next base: position 2,308 of record NZ_JASERH010000058.1, read on the forward strand.
GCCGCCGCGCACATCGCGCAGACCGATGCAGCCGTGGCTGGCGTTGTAGTTGCCGAACGCGTCGCCGCCCCAGTAGTTGCCGTGGATGAACGTGCCGGAGGTGGTGAGGCGCTGGGCGTGCGGGACGTCCTTGATGTCGTACTCGCCGCCGTAGCCGACCGTCTCGCCGTTCATCCGGGTCACCTTGAGGCGCTCGGTGATGACCATCTGGCCGTTCCAGGTGTCGTAGCCGGGCTTGCCGGTGGTGACGGGGATCTTCTTGATGACCTTGCCGTCACGCTTCACCGTCATCGTCTTCGTCTTCACGTCGACCGTGGAGACCTGGCTGCGGCCGATGGTGAACTTCACCGTGCGGGCCTGCTTGCCGTAGACACCGGGACGGCCCTCGACGCCGTCGAGGTTGAGCTTGACGGTGACCTTGGTGCCGGCCGCCCAGTACTCCTCGGGGCGGAAGTCCAGCCGGTCGTTGCCGAACCAGTGGCCCTCGACCGGGACGGACGGCTCCGTCGTCACCGAGATCGCCTTCTCGACGTCCTCGGGCTTGGTGATGCCCCGGGTGAAGCGGACCGAGAACGGCATGCCGACGCCGACCTTCGAGCCGTCCTCCGGGGTGAACGTCCCGATGAAGGTGTTCTTCGGCGTGAGCGTGGTGAAAGTGGTGTCCTTGGCCGACTCCCGACCTTCCTTGTCCTTCGCCACCGCGTGGACCTTGTACTTGGTCGAGGCGGCCAGATGGTGGGCGGGGGTCCAGGAGGCACCGCCGTCGGTGATCTCGCCCTCGACCGGATTGCCCTTGGTGTCGGAGACCTTGACCTCGGTCAACTTCCCCTTGTCCGCCTTCACTTGGAGGGCCCCGCTGGTCGCCACGGAGCCCGCGCCGTCCTTCGGCGCGACGGTCACGACGGCCAGCGAGGGCTTGTTCGCCTCCGCCGCCTTGTCGGACTTCCCCTTGCCGTCGCGTCCCGAGTCCGCACCGCCCCCGCCACCGCACGCGGTGACCAGCAGCAGTGCCGCCCCCAGCAGTGCTGCCGATATCGGTCGTCGCCCGTTCAAGATGTTTCTCTCCCCTCGCACGGCCTCTGGTCAGTCCGAGGCCCGCACTCCTGCGCGTTCGCGCGCGCACTGCGAAAGATAACCACACGACCTGGGAAAACGGATCCCCCGCTTATGTCACCGTTCAGTCCCAACGGTCCGTGGCGCACCCCCCTTCCGGCTAGGAGCCGGCGGCCGCTCCTGACGTCCACTGCCGCCATTCCATGTTCCAGCCGCCGAGGCCGTTGTCCGGAGCCACTTTCTTGTCAGCGCTGTTCTTCACCTCGACGACGTCACCGATCAGCGTGCGGTCGAAGAACCAGCCCGCCGGGGTCTGCGAGCTGCCGCCCTTCACGTCGCGCAGGCCGACGCAGCCGTGGCTGACGTTGCTGGACCCGAAAGCACCGCCCGACCAGTAGTTTCCGTGCAGGAAGGTGCCGGAGTCGGTGAGCCGGATCGCGTGCGGCACGTCCGGGATGTCGTACTCGCCGCCGAAGCCGACGGTGCGGCTGTTCATCCGGGTCACGTCGAGCATCTCGGTGACCACCATCTTCCCGTTGTACGTCGTCGAGCGCGGCGCCCCCGCCGTGATCGGCAGGGTGTCGACGAGCTCGCCGTCCCGGCGCACCTCCATCGTGTGCGCGGCCGCGTCGACCGTGCTGACCTGGCTGCGGCCGATGGTGAAGGAGAAGCTCTTGCGCTGCAGGCCGTAGACGCCGGGCGCCGCCTCCACGTCACGCAGGCCCAGGTCGACGGTGACCTCGGTGCCCGGCTTCCAGTACTTCTCCGGGCGGAAGTCGAGACGGCTCTTCCCGAACCAGTGCGGGGCGATCTTCACCGCCGGCTTCGCGGTGACCTGGATGGCCCGCTCGACGGCGGCCCGGTTCTCGATGTCCCGGTTGAACTCCAGCTTCACGATCATGCCGGTGCCGACCGTGGAGCGGTTCTCGGGCGTCACGTAGCCGATGAACCGCTCGTCGGGGACGAAGGTGGTGAACGTGGTGTGCCGGGCCACCCGGCGTCCGCCGCCGTCCACCGCGACCGCGTCGACCGTGTACTTCGCGGCGAGCGCGAGCCGCTCGGCGTCCGGTCCGGTCGGCCGCCAGCGCATGGCGTCGTCCGCCAGCCTGCCCGGCACCGGTGTCTCCTGCGCGTCCTCGATCCTGACGACCTTCACGGACTCCAACCGGCCCTCGGGCACCTCGACTTGGAGCCCGCCGTCCGTCTTCACGTCCTTGCTCGCGTCGTCCGGGGTGACCCGGATCAGTTCCTCGGGCGAGCGCGGCTTGCCGAACGTCCCTCCCGCATCGCATCCGGCGAGTCCGCCGACCAGTCCTGCCCATGTCAGTACGGCGGCCAGTGTCGCCCCTGCGCGCCGCGCGCGCCTCACAGCTGTTCTCACGTCAGGCCAACGACGCTCCCCCCGCTGGGGAAACGTGAGTGCGACCCAAGCTCTGGGCAGAACAGTGGGGAGGCCAGGTCGAGTCGGCGGACGGAAACCGGTGACACGGCCTGGGGCCACGGCCGGGACGCCGTGCACCCCTGCCCATGAGTCGCGGAGCCGCGGGAGGCTGACAGGTGTCGAGCGCACCCGAGCAGGAGGCAGTGCAGAGCGGCCCGGCGCCGGACGTGCCGGGCGTGCCGGACGTACCGGGCGTGCCGGGAAGCCGGGCGGGCAACGGCCGGCCGGCCGCGTCCGGTCTGTCGGCGCGGGGCAGGGAACCGGACCGCACTCCCCCGCTCGAACCGGTCTGGCCGGGCGCGCCGATGCCGCTCGGGGCGCGCTTCCGGGTCGGCCCCGACGGGGTCGCGGGCACCAACTTCGCCCTGTGGGCGGGCGGTGCCGAGTCCGTCGAGCTGTGCCTGTTCGACGAGGCGGGGCGGGAACGCCGCGCGCCGCTGGCCGAGTTGACGCACGAGATCTGGCACGGCTTCGTCCCCGGGGTGCTGCCGGGGCAGCGGTACGGGTTCCGGGTGCACGGCCGCTGGGACCCGTGGACCGGCGCCCGCTGGAACCCGGCGAAGCTGCTCCTCGACCCCTACGCGCGGGCGGTGGACGGCGAGTTCCGGCTGCCGCCCGAGGTGTACGGGCACGTGCGGGACTGGCCCGAGCAGCACGTGGCCGACACGGTGCGCGACGACCGGGACTCGGCGCCGTACGTCCCGAAGGGCGTCGTCGTCCATGACGACGACGACTGGTCGGACGACCGCAGGCCCAAGACGCCCTGGGCGGACTCGGTCATCTACGAGCTGCACGTGCGCGGCTTCACCCGCCAACACCCGGACATTCCGGCGGAGTTGCAGGGTACGTACGCGGGTCTCGCGCATCCGGCGGCGATCGAGCACCTGACCCGGCTCGGGGTGACGGCGGTGGAACTCCTCCCGGTCCACCAGTTCGCGCACGAGGACCACCTGCTCCGCCGCGGCCTGCGCAACTACTGGGGCTACAACTCGATCGGCTACTTCGCCCCGCACGCGGCGTACGCGGCATCCGGCACGGCCGGGCAGCAGGTCGGCGAGTTCAAGCGGATGGTGCGGGCGCTGCACGCGGCCGGCATCGAGGTGATCCTCGACGTGGTCTACAACCACACCGCGGAGGCCGGCGAGCTGGGCCCGATGCTGTCGCTGAAGGGCATCGACAACCGGGGCTACTACCGGCTGCAGGCCGACGCCCGGCGCTACGCGGACTACACGGGCTGCGGCAACACGCTGCACGTGGTCCAGCCGCACGTGCTGCGTCTTATCACGGACTCGCTGCGCTACTGGGTGACGGAGATGGGCGTCGACGGCTTCCGCTTCGACCTGGCGGCGGCGCTGGCCCGCTCGATGCACGACGTCGACATGCTGTCGCCGTTCCTCGCGGTGATCGCGCAGGACCCGGTCCTGCGCCGCGTGAAACTGATCGCGGAACCGTGGGACGTCGGCTCGGGCGGCTACCAGGTCGGCGCGTTCCCGCCGCTCTGGACGGAGTGGAACGACCGGTACCGGAACGCGGTCCGGGACTTCTGGCGCGGCGCGCTGCCCGACGTACGGGACCTCGGCTACCGCCTCTCCGGATCGAGCGACCTGTACGCGTGGGGCGGCCGGCGCCCGTACGCCTCGGTCAACTTCATCACCGCGCACGACGGCTTCACGCTCCGCGACCTGGTCAGTTACGAACGCAAGCACAACGAGGCCAACGGCGAGGGCAACCGCGACGGCTCCAACGACAACCGCTCCTGGAACTGCGGCGCCGAGGGCGAGACGACGGACCCGGCGATCCTGGCCCTGCGCAGGCGGCAGCTGCGCAACCTCCTGACCACCCTCCTCCTGTCGACCGGCGTGCCGATGCTGGTGGCGGGCGACGAGTTCGGGCGCACGCAGCGCGGCTCCAACAACGCGTACTGCCAGGACAACGAGATCAGCTGGGTCGACTGGAGCCTGCTCGACGACCCCGGCTGGCGGGCCCTGTTCGACCTCACGTCCCGCCTGATCGCCCTGCGCCACGCGCACCCCGTGCTCCGGCGCCGCGCCTTCTTCTCGGGCCGCGCCCACTCGGCGGACGGCCTGCGGGACCTGGCCTGGTTCACGTCGCGCGGCACGGAGATGACCGAACGCGACTGGTACGCGCCCGCGGCGACCCTCGGCATGTACCTCTCGGGCCGCGACATCCCCGGCCGCGACACCCGCGGCGCCCCGGTCGAGGACGACAGCTTCCTGGCCCTCCTCCACGCGGGCGACCGCGCGGAGAGCTTCGTCCTCCCCGGCGAGCCGTGGGCCCAGGAGTACGAGGTCCTGGTGGACACGGCGACGGACGACCAGGCGTCGGCACCGGGGGTCGTCCACGCGGCGGGGGCGGTGGTGACGGTGCCGGCGCGGACGGTGGTGCTGCTGCGGGTGGGCCGGTCAGCCCTCGGTGGCGGGTGAGTCCGGCCGCGGCTCGCCCCGGTACGTGCCGAAGGACCACTTGTTGCCCTCCGGGTCCGTGATCGCGAACTCTCGGCTGCCGTAGGGCTGGTCCGTGATCGGTTGGGTGATCTTGACGGCCGCGTCGGTGAGCCGGGCGTACAGGTCGTCGACGCGGTCCGTGACGACGTAGGCGCCGAACGTGCCCGGCTGCTGGCACCACTTCTCCGGCGGGGCGTCCGGGTCGTGGGAGCCGAGCATGATGCCGCCGCCCTCGGGCCAGTCGAGCTGGGCGTGGGCGACGCGGCCCGCGTCTTCGTGGACGGCGGTGCGCAGGAAGCCGACCGTGTCGACGAGGAAGTCGATCAGGGCGGGGGCGTCGGTGGCCTGGAGGGTCGGCCACACCATGGGGTCGCGGGGGTTCTGTGTGGTGTTCATGAGGTCGATTCTTCGCCGTTGCGGTGTCCCCCGGCTTGGATGTTCCGGCACTCCTCGGCGAGCCACGCCGTCGGGCTCAGGCCCGTGTACTGCTGGAACGCGCGGACAAGGTGGGAGTGGTCGCAGTAGCCGTGGTCCGCCGCGATGCGGGACAGGTCCGGGCGGGCGTCGCCGGTGACCGCGCGGACCACCGACTCCTTCGCGTGCTGGAAGCGCATCAGGCGCGCCGCCTGGCCGGGGCTCAGGCCGGTCTCGGCGCGGAACAGGGTCGTGAGGCGGCGCTCGCTGAGGGCGACGTGCGCGGCGAGGCCGGGCAGGGTGCCCGCGCCGCGGTGCCGGGCGAGCCAGGTCCAGGCCTCGGCGACCTCGGGACGTACGCCGGCGAGCGGGTCGTCGACGTGCCGGGTCAGGTAGCGGGACAGGTACGCGAAGCGGTCGGGCCAGGCGGTCAACTCCGCCGTGTGCTCCCGTACTTCGGCCGCCGCGGCACCGAGCACGTCCGCGCCGGGGACGACGACGTGCCCGGTCAGTTCCGCCGCGGGCAGGCCCAGCAGGGCGCGGGCGGCGAGCGGGTGCACGGCGAGCTGGATGCCGCTCTCGTGCTCGGGCTGGACGATGAACGCCGGGCTCTGGTGCAGGCCGCCGACGACGATGTCGGTGCGGTGCGCGTCCGGGCCGGTGGCCTGCTCGGCGGTGGCGCCGCTGACGACCGGGCCGTCGAAGGAGAAGATCACCGTGAGGTACGGGGAGGGCAGGCCGCGGTGGAGCGCGGGGCGCAGGCCCTGGGTGCGGTAGCCGACCGCCGACACGATCGGGCCGCCGGGCCGTGGCGTCGCGCGCACGAACTCCTGGGAGCCGGTGCTCATACCTCCAGTATGCGAACCGGCCGACGGGGGCCGCTAGGGCCTGTCTCCCGGATCCCTCCTGCCCCGCGACGCCTGGCACGCGCTCTCACCGCACCGGGCGCAAGGCCGAGTACATCCAGTACGAGACCTTGAGCCCGGCACGCCGAGAGCACGCACCAGACGCCGCAGTGCCCGCCCTTCGGGCGGACGGAGGGATCCGGGAGACAGGCCCTAGCCGAGGATCTTCCGGTCGTACCCGGCCGCCACCGCCGCCGCCCGGTCCTTGACGCCCAACTTGCCGTAGATGTGGGTGAGATGGGTCTTGACCGTGGCCTCGCTGATGAACAGCTCGCGGGCGATCTCCTTGTTCGAGGTGCCGCGGGCCACCAGGACCAGCACCTCGCGCTCCCGTGCCGAGAGGGTCTCGTCGACCGCGGGCGCGGGCGTGCGGACCGCTGTGACCAGGCGCGACGCCACCGCGGGCGACAGGACGGTGCGGCCCTCCGCGGCGGCGCGGACGGCCGTGAACAGTTCCTCGCGGGGGGCGTCCTTGAGGAGGTAGCCGGTGGCGCCCGCCTCGATCGCGGGCAGCGTGTCGGAGTCCGTGTCGTAGGTGGTGAGGACCAGGACGCGGCAGCGGGCGCCGCGGCGGGTCAGCTCCTTGATGGCGTCGACACCGCCGCCGCCCGGCATCCGCAGGTCCATGAGGACGACGTCCGGGTCGAGTTCGGCGACGCGGGTGACGGCCTCGACCCCGTTCGCCGCCTCGCCGAGGACCGTGAAACCGGTGGCGGACTCGAACATGCCGCGCAGGCCGTCCCGTACGACGGGATGGTCGTCGACGATCAGGAGGGTGATCACTGGGTCAGTCATGGCGCACCAACGGTACGCGAGCCGAGATCGCGGTGCCGCCGCCCGGTTCCGACTCGACGGTGACGGCGCCGGCCAGGCGCTCGGCGCGGGCCCGCATGCCGTCGAGGCCGAACCCGCCGGTGCCGGTCCTGGCGGGCATGGCGAAGGGGTCGAAGCCGCGGCCGTCGTCGCGCACGTCGAGGGTGACCTCGCCCGCCATGAAGGAGAGGGTGACGCCGAGGCGGGTGGCGTGCGCGTGCCGGGCCGCGTTGGACAGGGCCTCCTCCGTGATGCGCAGGAGCGTCGCCTCGATCTCGTCGTGGAGGGGTTCGGCGTGGCCGGTCAGCGTGAAGTCGGCGCGGACGCCGGTGCGGTCCGACCAGTCGGCGACGGTCTTCTTCAGGGCCTCCTGGAGGCTGGCGTCGGCCAGCGCCGTCGGGGACAGGTTGTGCACGGAGCGGCGGGCCTCGCCGAGGCTGTGCCGGGCCAGGTCCGAGGCGCGGTCGAGGTGCTCGCGGGCGACCTGGAGGGTGGGCGCGCTCGCGACGACCTGGAGCTGGGCGATGATCCCGGTCAGGCCCTGCGCGATGGTGTCGTGGATCTCGGCGGCGAGCCGCCGGCGCTCGTCGGCGACGCCCGCCTCCCGTGCCTGGAGCAGGAGTTGGGCGTGGAGCTGGGCGTTCTCGTCGATGGCCGCCTTGAGCGCCTCGTTGGTGCGGGCCAGTTCGCGGATGGTGCGGGCCTGGACACGGGCGCGCTCCTGCTCCTTCTCCTGGAGGTGGCCGGTGACGATCACGAAGACCATGTTGGCGACGATCAGTCCGCCGAACACGGCCCAGCCGACGGCGCCGTGGGGCGGCAGTCCGCCGCCCTGGGCGCCGGCCACGATGACGACGGACCCCAGGATCCCGGCCTTCTGCAGCCGGCCGGGCAGCAGCCGGTCCGCGTCGAAGTAGCCGACGGCGCCGAAGAAGGCGAAGAACGGGTTGATCCAGGTGACCCAGAAGGCGATCGCCCAGCGCGCCCAGTAGAAGCAGGCGCTCACGGCGGACGGCTTGGGCCGGCCGCTCTCCCCCCGGCCCCACCACAGCTGGAGGACGAGGGCGAGGGCGCTGAGGGAGCCGAGGAGGTACCAGTCCGTGGCGTCCATGCCGACGACGTCACCGGTGGCGGCGGCCAGCACCAGGCCGACCGCGAGCAGCACGTACGGGCCGTACCGGTGGACGACGCGCCAGGGATCCTCGGCGGCTTCCGCGGCGTCGGCGGCCGCACGGTCGAGCAGGGGATCCGTGGTCATGACCTCAGTCTGGGGCATCGCGGGCACGGCGCTCACGGGTCACTCCCAGCGGAACCAGCGGGCGGCCGCGCCGGTCAGGGCCACGGCCCAGACGGCGAGCACCACGAGGTGCGACCAGGCCGGCCAGTCGCCCGCCGCGGCCTGGTTGAGGGCCTGCGCGGCGGCACCGAACGGGGTCAGTTCGACGATGTGGGCGAGCGCGTCCGGCATCGCCTGGACCGGCAGCCAGACGCCCGCGCAGAACATCGCGGGGAAGAAGACGACCGAGCCGATCGCGTTGGAGATCTTCGTCGTACGGGCCCGGGAGGCGATCAGCGCGCCGAGGGCGAGGGCGACGACGACGGACAGCAGCAGGGCGAGCAGATAGCCGGGGATCTGGCGCGGCAGCGCCACGTCGAAGGCGATCCGGCCGACGGCGAGACAGACCGCGACCGAGACGAGGACGGCCACGCCGTGGATGCCCATCTGCGCGCCGAGGACCGCCGTCGGCCGCACCGGGGTGGTCGACATGCGGCGCAGGATGCCGCGCTCGCGGTAGCCGGTGATGATCGGCGGCATCGACTGGATGCCGCCCGCGATCATGCCGAGCAGCACGGTGACGGGGACGTAGGCGTCGACGAGCCGGATGCCGCCGAGTCCGGCGTCGGGCTCCCGGAAGGACGGGATGGAGCCGAGGATCACGAGCAGCAGGACGGGGAAGAGCAGGATGCCGATCAGGCTGCCCGCCTCGCGCCGGAAGAGCGTGAACTCGGCCTTGAGGACGGCCCGGTTGACGGGTGCGGACGCGGTGGTCGCCGAGGTGGCGGAGGTGGCGGTGGCGGTGCTCATGACTGTCCGGCTCCCGTCAGGTCGAGGAACGCGTCGTCCAGCGTGGCGTCGGAGACGCGGAGCTGGTGCGCGGTGATGTGGTGGCGGGCGAGCAGGGTGAGGACCGCGTTGACGGTCTCGTCGCCGCCGGTGAGGGTCACCCGGCCGTCCTTGTGCGCCGTGGAGGCGAGGCCCGGCAGCGCGGCGAGCTCCCGGTCGTCGAGCGGCGCGGACGGGGTGAACGAGATGACGGTGGCGCCGGCGGCCTGCCGGATCAGTCCCGACGGGGTGTCGAGGGCGGCGACCCGCCCCTTGTCGATCACGGCGATCCGGTCGCAGAGCCGCTGCGCCTCCTCCATGAAGTGCGTGACGAGGAGGACGGTCACACCACGGTCCCGTACGTCCTCGATGAGCTGCCACGTGTCGCGGCGGGCGCGCGGGTCGAGGCCGGTGGTCAGCTCGTCGAGGACGACGACGCGCGGGTTGCCGACGAGCGCGAGCGCGATGAACAGGCGCTGCTTCTGGCCACCGCTGAGCTTCGCGAAGCGGGTGCCGAGCTTCTCCTCCAGGCGCAGCCGCCCGGCGAGCGGCCGCCAGTCGAGCGGGTCCGGGTAGAACGACGCGTACAGCTCCAGGGCCTCCCGGACGGTCAGCTTCGGCTGGATCTCGCTCTCCTGGAGCTGGGCGCCGAGGATGCCGGTGACCTGGGCGTGATCGCGTACGGGGTCGAGTCCGGCGACCCGGATCCGGCCCGCGTCGGGCGTCCGCAGGCCCTCGACGCACTCGACGGTGGTGGTCTTCCCCGCGCCGTTCGGCCCGAGGATCCCGAAGATCTCCCCCTCGTCGACGGTGAACGAGACGTCGTCGACGACGGCCCGGCCCGCGTAGCTCTTGCGCAGGCCCGCGACCTCGATCAGCGGTGCTGGTGTGGTGGTCATGGGTCAAGCGTCGCCGCGCGGGGGCGTCCCGGGCATCGCCCATCGCGCTCGAAGGGGCATCAGCCGATCGGTTGACCGCCGGTACGACCCCGGGCCGTCCCTCGGCCGAAACCCGGTGGGCGTTGTCAGTGCCGAACCGTAGTCTCACCCCTGATGCCCACTACACCTTCCCCCACCACGGAGACCGGCCGGAGCGACGGCAAGGATCAACTCGCGGCCCCCGCCCGGCAGTCGGCCGTGCGCACGCTGCTGCGGCTGTGGCCGTACGTACGGCCCGTGCGGGCACGCTGGGCGGGCGCCGCCGCGGTGGCCGTGCTCGCGTCGTGCCTGGCGCTGGTCTTCCCGCTGGTCCTGAAGTGGATCGTGGACGGTCCGGTCACCGACCGGGATCCGGGCGGGGTGTGGCTCGGGGCGGGCGTGCTGCTCGCGCTCGGGATCGCGGAGGCGCTCCTGTTCGGGCTGCGGCGCTGGCTGGTCGCGCGCCCGCTGGCCGGGGTGGAGGCCGCGATGCGGGCCGATCTGTACCGGCACCTGCAGCGGCTCCCGGTGGCGTTCCACGACAAGTGGGCGTCGGGGCAGCTCCTGTCGCGCGGGACGACGGACCTGATGGTGGTCCGGATGTTCCTCGCGTTCCCGCTGACGTTCCTGATCGTGAACGGGGTGACGATCGCGGCCGGTCTGACCGTGCTCGTCGTCCAGGACTGGGGCCTCGGTCTGGTGCTGCTCGCGCCGGCGGTGCCGCTGATCGCGGTCTGCTACCGGTTCGAGCACGGGTACGCGGGGGCGTCGCGGCGGGCACAGGACCAGGTCGGCGATCTGACGACGGTCGTCGAGGAGTCGGTGCTCGGCATCCGCATCATCAAGGGCTTCGGCCGGCACCGCAGCCAGGCCCGCGCGTTCCGCGAGCTGTCGGGCAGGCTGCGCGGCACGGAGCTGGCGAAGGCGCGGCTGCTCGCCGGGATCCTGGCCGTCATCACGCTGCTGCCGGAGGTGGCGCTCGGCGCGGCCCTGGTGCTCGGCACGGTCCAGGTCGCCGACGGGGAGCTGACCGCGGGCACGCTGGTCGCGTTCCTGTCCACGGCGCTCGCGCTGCGCTGGCCCATCGAGTCCATCGGCTTCCTGCTCGCCATGAGCCAGGAGGCGGCGACCGCCACCCGCCGCTACTTCGAGGTGCTCGACGCCGAGGAGGAGGATCCGCGGGTCAGGGCCGACAGCGGGAAGCCGGGCCGGGACGGACTGCGGTTCGACGGCGTCGAGTTCCGCTACCCGGACGCGGCGGAGGGCTCCGTGCCGACGCTGCGCCACATCGACCTGCACATCCGCTCCGGCGAGACGCTGGCGCTGGTCGGCGCCACCGGCAGCGGCAAGACGACGCTGACCGCGCTGGTGCCGCGGCTGTACGACGTGACGGCGGGGCGCATCACGCTGGACGGCCGGGACATCACGGCGATGCCGCGCGAGGAGCTGCGCACGCTGGTGTCCATGGCGTTCGAGGAACCGACCCTGTTCTCCGCGTCGGTCGCGGAGAACGTGCTGATGGGCGCGCCCGCCGACACCGCCGGGCGGCCCGGGGCGCTGACGCGGGCGCTCGGGGTCGCGCAGGCCGACTTCGTGGGGCGGCTGCCGGCCGGTGCGGACACCGAGGTCGGCGAGCAGGGGCTGAGCCTGTCGGGCGGCCAGCGCCAGCGGCTCGCGCTGGCCCGCTCCGTCGTCGGCGCGCCGCGCTATCTGGTGCTCGACGACCCGTTGTCCGCGCTCGACGTGCACACGGAGGCGGCCGTGGAGGCGGCGCTGCGCCGGGTCCTCGCCGACAGCACGGCGCTGGTGGTCGCGCACCGGCCGTCCACGGTGCTGCTCGCGGACCGCGTCGCGCTGCTCTCCGAGGGGCGGATCGCGGCGGTCGGCACCCATCACGAACTGCTGCGGACGAACGCCGAGTACCGGCATCTGATGTCCGGCGACGAGGCGGAGACGGAAGAGGCGGGGGACCGATGACGACCACCACGAACACGAGCGCGGGCACCGGCCCGCGGGCGGACGACGGCCCGGAGGACGACGAGGTCCGTGTCCCCTCCGCCGGCGACCCGTTCGACCAGGACGACCTTCCGACGCCGCCGGGCGCGACGGGCAGCCTGCTCCGCTCGCTCCTTGCGCCCCATCGCCGCGGGGTGGTCCTCACCGTCCTCGCGCTGCTGCTGCAGCAGGGGGCCGTGCAGTCCGGGCCGCTGATCGTCGCGTACGCCATCGACAGCGCCGTCCCGGCGTTCCGGGACCACGCGTACGGGCCGCTGATCGCGGTCGGCGTCGGCTTCCTGCTCACGGCCTGCTGCTCGGCGGCCTTCCAGTACGCGTACATCCAGCTGTCCGCCCGCGTCAGTCAGAACGTGCTGCTGGATCTGCGCGGCCGCATCTTCCGGCACGCGCAGGCGCTCAGCGTCGACTTCCACGACCGGTACACGTCGGGCCGGGTCATCTCGCGGGCCACGACGGACGTCGAGTCGCTGCGCGAACTGCTCAGCGAGGGCCTCCAGGAACTGGTCAACGTCATCCTGGCGTCGGCGTACATCACGGCGATGCTGCTCTGGCTCGACCTCGGCATCGGGTCGGTGGCGGCGCTCTCCTTCGTCCCGCTGTTCGTCCTGATCCGGCTGTACCGGCGGCGGGCGGCGCGGGCGTACGGAGAGCGGTCCTCGGCCATCGCGGCGGTCATCGTCAAGTTCGTGGAGACGATGAACGGGATCAGGCCGGTCCGGGCGTTCCGCCGGGAGCAGGCCAACGACGAGCACTTCGCCGTGCTCAACCACCGCCACGAGCGGGCCAACGGGACGGCGATGCTGGAGATGGCGCGCTACGTCGTCGGCTCCCGCCTCATCGCGAACACGGCGGTGGCCGGGATGGTGCTGTGGGGTGCCTACCGAGTGGCGGGCGGCACGCTGGAGCTGGGGGTGCTGGCGGCGGCCGTGCTCTTCATCCGCCGGCTGTACGACCCGATCGACCGGCTCGCGATGTTCCTCAACTCGTACGAGTCCGCGGCCGCGTCGCTGAAGAAGATCGCGGGCCTCCTGGAGCAGACGCCGTCCGTGCCGGAGCCGTCCGTGCCGCGTCCGCTGCCCGCGCCGCAGGACGAACGGCCGGGCCGCGAGGTCGGGTTCGAGGGCGTCTCGTTCGGCTACCGGACGGGCGGCGAGGTGCTGCCGCCCTTCGACCTGACCTTTCCCGCGGGCCAGACGGTGGCGGTGGTCGGGTCGACGGGCGCGGGCAAGTCGACGCTCGCGAAGCTGCTCGCCCGCTTCTACGACCCGTCGCACGGGCGGGTGCTGCTCGACGGCGTCGACCTGCGCGAACTGTCCAACGCCGAGCTGCGGCGCGGTGTGGTCATGGTGACGCAGGAGGCGTTCCTGTTCTCCGGGAGCGTCGCCGAGAACATCGCGATCGGCCGGCCCGACGCGAGCCGTGCGGAGATCGAGCGGGCCGCGAAGGCGATCGGGGCGCACGACTTCATCGCCGCGCTGCCCGACGGCTACGACACGGACGTCCGCAAGCGGGGCGGGCGGATCTCGGCGGGGCAGCGTCAACTCGTGGCGTTCGCACGGGCGTTGCTCGCGGACCCGGCGGTGCTGATCCTCGACGAGGCGACCAGTTCGCTGGACATTCCCGGGGAGCGGGCGGTGCAGCGGGCCATGCGGACGGTGCTGCGCGGGCGGACCGCGGTCGTCATCGCCCACCGTCTCTCCACGGTCGAGATCGCTGATCGGGTGCTGGTGATGGAGGGTGGGCGGGTGGTCGAGGACGGGGCTCCCGCGGAGCTCATCGGGGGGGCCGGGGTGTTTGCCGGGCTGCACCGGGCGTGGCGGGAAAGCGTGGTGGGCTCCGCGGATTCCCCGTAGGCCGCCGCCCCGCACCACCTCGGACCGCACGTCGTCCGCGGGCCCGCCATGTCACCTCGGGTCGTGCGTCATCCGCGGGCCGGTGGGGGCTGGTCGCGGAAACTCCCCGCCGTGTCACCTCGGTCGTGCGTCGTCCGCGGGCCGGTGGGGCTTCTCGCGCAGTTCCCCGCGCCCCTGAAGGCCTGCGGCTTCGCCGCGCCTTCCCCAAGCGATGCGCCTCTGGAGGCGCACACGAAAAGCGCACCTCCAGGCGCACACGAAGAGCGCACCTCCAGGCGCACACGAAGAGCGCACCTCCAGGGGCGCACGAAGTGTGCACCTCCAGGGGCGCACGAAGTGTGCACCTTCAGGGGCGCGGGGAACTGCGCGAGAAGCCCCACGGGCCCGCAGCCGTCAACTGACCCCAGGCCCCACGGCCTCCAGGGGCGCGGGGAACTGCGCGAGAAGCCCCCACCGGCCCGCACCCGGCAACAAAACCCATGCAACACCGCGCGAAGCCGTGCCCTTCAGGGGCGCGGGGAACTGCGCGAGAAGCCCCGACCGGCCCGCAGTCGGCGACGAAACCCCAGCCCCGCCGGGGCAGCACACGAAATCAGCCACCGGGGTGCCGGAAAGCACGGGTCGGCACCGGCCACGACGGGCGTGACGTACGTGCCGGCCAACCCCCGGAGGGCCAGCGCTGGGGCGCCACCCCACCCCACCACCCCCACCCGCATATCGAACACCCACCCCCGCCCACCGAACCATTTCCGGCCAACCTGCTGACGCGCTCCTGACAGACGGCGCTCTCTGCTGCCACTCTTCCCAACGGCCACCGCACAGCTGCCCCACAGCACACAAGTGCCCGGCCGTCGCACCAGCTCCACGCGTCATCACGCACCGCCTGCACTGCCTGCACTGCGTTCTGCCCGGACGGCCACCCGCCGTCCGTTCCCCACTGGCCGCGCACCCATGCGGCCGCGCAGAAGGAGTCAGCGTTGAGAAGCAGCACCTCCACCTCCCACAGACGTCGCGTCACCACGGCGGCAGCCGTCGGCGCCGTCACCGCCCTGCTGGCCGTCGCCTTCCAGTCGGGCCCCGCCACCGCCGCCGACGCCCGGGACGCGAGCCCGAGCGCCCAGGCCACGGCGAACGCGGCGCGCGGCGCCGACCCGGGCGCCCTGCCCGTGAAGCTCTCCCCCGCCAAGCGCGCCGAGCTGCTGCGCGAGGCGAACACCAGCAAGGCCAAGGCCGACACCGCGAAGGACCTCGGCCTCGGTGCCAAGGAGAAGCTCGTCGTGCGCGACGTGCTCCAGGACCGGGACGGGACGACCCACACCCGGTACGAGCGGACCTACGACGGCCTCCCGGTCCTCGGCGGCGACCTGATCGTCGACGCCGCGAAGTCCGGCGCCGCGCAGGGCGTCACCAAGGCGTCGAAGGCCCAGCTCAAGGGCGTGGACACCACCGCGGACGTCAAGCCGGCCAGCGCCGAGAAGCAGGCCCTGGCGCTGGCGAAGGCCGACGGTTCGAAGAAGGCCGACGCCGACCGCGCACCGCGCAAGGTCGTCTGGCTGGGGCAGGGCGCGGCCAAGGGGCAGCCCACGCTCGCCTACGAGACCGTCGTCGGCGGCCTCCAGGACGACGGCACCCCGAACGAGCTGCACGTCATCACGGACGCCACCACCGGCAAGAAGCTGCACGAGTGGCAGGCGATCGAGACCGGCACCGGCAACACCCAGTACAGCGGCACCGTCACCCTCGGCACCGCGCTGTCCGGTTCGTCGTACACCCTCAACGACACCGGGCGCGGCGGCCACAAGACGTACAACCTGAACCGGGGCACCTCCGGGACGGGCACGCTGTACTCCGGCACGGACGACGTGTGGGGCAACGGCTCTGCGTCCAACACCGAGACGGCCGCCGCCGACGCCCACTACGGCGCGGCGGAGACCTGGGACTACTACAAGAACGTCCAGGGCCGCACCGGCATCCGCGGGGACGGGGTCGGCGCGTACAGCCGGGTCCACTACGGCAACGCGTACGTCAACGCGTTCTGGGACGACAGCTGCTTCTGCATGACGTACGGCGACGGCACCAGCAACACCCACCCGCTGACCTCGCTGGACGTGGCCGCGCACGAGATGACGCACGGCGTCACCTCCAACACCGCGGGCCTCAACTACTCGGGTGAGTCCGGCGGTCTGAACGAGGCGACGTCCGACATCTTCGCGGCGGCCGTCGAGTTCTACGCCGGCAACCCGAGCGACGTGGGCGACTACCTCGTCGGCGAGAAGATCAACATCAACGGCGACGG
This sequence comes from Streptomyces sp. KL116D, assembly GCF_030766975.1. Classification (NCBI taxonomy): domain Bacteria; kingdom Bacillati; phylum Actinomycetota; class Actinomycetes; order Kitasatosporales; family Streptomycetaceae; genus Streptomyces; species Streptomyces sp. KL116D. Next base: position 18,585 of record NZ_JASERH010000058.1, read on the forward strand.
CACCCCGCTGCGCTACATGGACAAGCCCAGCCAGGACGGCGCCTCGAAGGACTCCTGGTACTCGGGGATCGGGTCCGTCGACGTGCACTACTCGTCGGGTCCCGCCAACCACTTCTTCTACCTGCTCAGCGAGGGCAGCGGGACGAAGACCATCAACGGCGTGACCTACAACTCGCCGACCTCGGACGGCCTGCCGGTCACCGGGATCGGCCGGGACAAGGCGGCGCTGATCTGGTTCAAGGCGCTGACCACGAAGTTCACGTCGACGACCAACTACGCGGGGGCCCGCACCGGCGCGCTGGCCGCGGCCGGTGAGCTGTACGGGACGACCAGCACGGAGTACAAGGCCGTGCAGGACGCGTTCGCCGCGATCAACGTGGGCGCCCGCTCCGGCGGCACCGACCCGGGCACCGGCAAGACGTTCACCAACGACGCCAACGTGAACATCCCGGACTACCCGGGTGCCGCGGTGACCTCGTCCGTGGCGGTCACCGGCATCACCGGCAACGCGCCGTCCACCCTCAAGGTCGGCGTCGACATCGTGCACACGTGGAGCGGTGACCTCCAGGTCGACCTGGTGGGCCCGAGCGGCAAGACGTACCGGCTGCACTCGTCCACGTACGACCCGACGCCCAACATCCAGACCACGTACACGGTCAACGCCTCCACGGAGACCGCGAACGGCACCTGGAAGCTGAAGGTCCAGGACCTGGGCTCGCAGGACACGGGCTACATCAACAGCGTCAAGCTGACGTTCCCGTAGGCAGGGTCCGGCCACACCGCTGGTCGGGGCGCGTCGCACCGGAGGTTCGACTCCCCGGTGCGGCGCGCCCGTTCACGTTGCGCCGTTCATGTTCCGTTCGCATTCCGATCGTCAGTTTTCGCTCAACGAACGAATTCCGGCCAACCTGCGATCACGTACATGACATATCCCGGCCTCAACTGCCAGAGTTTTCCCGCAGGTTCGCACCACATGCACCACCCGCACGGCAAAGCTCACCCCCCACATCCCACAAGGAGCTTTCTTCGTGACCCCCCACATATCCCTTAGGACCACTCTGTCCATCGCCACGGCCGTCGCCGCCGGCGCCCTGCTGACCGGCACCCTCACCACCACCGGTGCCGCCGCCCAGCCGTCCGCCGCCGGAGCCACCCCACTGGCTCTGACCGCGTCGGCCCGCGCGGACCTCATCAAGGACGCGAGCGCCAAGACCGCCGAGACGGCGAAGGAGCTGAAGCTCGACGCCAAGGAGAAGCTCGTCGTCCGTGACGTGGTCAAGGACCGCGACGGCACGACGCACACCCGCTACGAGCGCACCTACGACGGCCTGCCGGTCCTCGGCGGCGACCTCGTGGTCCACGAGTCGAAGTCCGGCGCCCGCGAGGGCGTCACCCGCGCCACGTCGAAGTCGATCGACGTGCAGACCGCCGGCGCCTCCCTCAAGGCCGCCCCGGCCGGCGCCCGCAAGGTCGTCTGGGCCGCCACCGGCACGCCGAGACTCGCCTTCGAGAAGGTCGTCAAGTCCACCAAGAAGGACGGCACGCCGAGCCGGCTGCACACCGTCACGGACGCCGCGACCGGCAAGAAGATCTTCGCGTACGACGAGATCAAGACCGGTGCGGGCGAGTCCCAGTACAGCGGCAGCGTCGAGATCGGCACGAGCGGCTCCGGCTCCTCGTTCTCGCTCACCGACGCGACGCGCGGCGGGCACTCCACGTACGACCTCAAGCACGGCTCGTCCGGTAAGGGCACGCTGTTCACCGACGCCGACGACAAGTGGGGCGACGGCACGAACAACGACGCCGCGACGGCCGGTGTCGACGCCGCCTACGGCGCCCAGGTCACCTGGGACTACTACAAGTCGGTGCACGGCCGCAGCGGCATCAACGGCGACGGCAAGGGCGCCTACTCGCGGGTCCACTACGGCAACGCGTACGTCAACGCGTTCTGGGACGACAGCTGCTTCTGCATGACGTACGGCGACGGCGAGGGCGACGCCAAGCCGCTCACGTCGATCGACGTGGCCGCGCACGAGATGAGCCACGGCGTGACGTCGGCGACCGCCAACCTCACCTACAGCGGCGAGTCCGGCGGCCTGAACGAGGCGACGTCCGACATCTTCGGCACGTCGGTCGAGTTCTACGCCGACAACAGCAAGGACGTCGGCGACTACCTCATCGGCGAGAAGATCGACATCAACGGCGACGGCTCGCCGCTGCGCTACATGGACAAGCCGAGCAAGGACGGCGCCTCGCTCGACGCCTGGAAGACCGGCGCGGGCAACGTGGACGTCCACTACTCGTCCGGCATCGCGAACCACTTCTTCTACCTGCTCAGCGAGGGCAGCGGCAAGAAGACGATCAACGGCGTCGACTACGACTCGCCGACCTCGGACGGCTCCACCGTCACCGGCATCGGCCGGGACAAGGCCGAGAAGATCTGGTTCAAGGCCCTGACGACGTACTTCACGTCGAACACCGACTACGCGGCGGCGCGCACCGGCACGCTCAGCGCGGCGAAGGACCTGTACGGCGCGGACTCGGCCGAGTACAAGGCGGTCGGCGCCGCCTGGTCGGGCGTGAACGTCAAGTAGCACCACCTGTACAGCAGTTGGGCGACGCCCGGGCCGCAGCGGCCCGGGCGTCGTCGGGTCAGCGCAGCAGCACCCCGCCGCCCTCGCTGACTTCCTCCGAGGGCACCGCGACCAGCCCCGCCTCCGCCACCGACGCGAGCAGCCGGTGCGTGGGCAGGATGCGGACCGTGTAGCCGTACGGGCCGGTGCGGTCCAGGGCGAGCGGGCCCTCGTAGGCCCAGCGGCCGTCGGCGTCCGGGCCCGACACCGGCTTCAGCGGGACCGTCGCCGCCTCGCCGATCCGGTCCTCCGCGTCGACCCGCCCGGCCACCGCCTGCACCTCGACGTCGTCGGGGCCCAGCTCCCCCAGCGCCACCCGCACGTGCAGCGCCAGCGTCGCACCGAGCTCGGCCGTCGCCGTGGCCGCCTCCACGTGGTCGACCGCCACCCGCGGCCAGGCCGCCCGCACCCGGGCCTTCCACGCCGCGAGCTCCCGTGCGGCGTCCGGGGTGAGCGAGCGGTCGGCGAGGGCGGCGGGCGCGTACAGCTTCTCGACGTACTCGCGGACCATCCGGCCTGCCAGCACCTTCGGTCCGAGGTGGGTGAGGGTCTGGCGGACCATCTCGATCCAGCGGTCCGGGAGCCCTTCGGGACCGTGCTCGTAGAAGCGCGGGGTGATCCGGCGCTCCAGGAGGTCGTAGAGGGCCGCCGCCTCCAGGTCGTCGCGGCGGTGCTCGTCGGTGGCCGTGCCGTCGGCCGTGGGGATGGCCCAGCCGAAGGCCGGCTCGAACCACTCGTCCCACCAGCCGTCCAGGACCGAGAGGTTGAGGCAGCCGTTGAGCGCCGCCTTCATGCCGCTGGTGCCGCACGCCTCCAGGGGGCGCAGCGGGTTGTTGAGCCAGATGTCGCAGCCGGGGTAGAGCTTCTGCGCCATCGCCATGCCGTAGTCGGGCAGGAAGACGATGCGGTGGCGCACCCGCGGGTCGTCGGTGAACCGGACCAGCTCCTGCACGAGGCGCTTGCCGCCGTCGTCGGCCGGGTGCGCCTTGCCCGCGACGACGATCTGGACCGGGCGCTCCTCGTCGAGCAGGAGCCGCATCAGCCGGTCCGGGTCGCGCAGCATCAGCGTCAGGCGCTTGTACGAGGGGACGCGGCGGGCGAAGCCGATGGTCAGCACGTCCGGGTCGAGGACGCCGTCGACCCAGCCGAGTTCGGCGGTGCCCGCGCCGCGCTGCCGCCAGGACGCGGCGAGCCGCTCCCTGACCTCGGTGACGAGCTGGCCGCGCAGCTCCCGGCGCAGGTCCCAGATGTCGCGGTCCGGGATGTCGCCGACCGCGTCCCAGCGGTCGGAGCCGCCGACCGACAGGGCGTCCTCGGTGCGCCGCTCCCCGATCTGGCGGGCGCCGAGCCGGAAGACCTCGGGGGCGACCCAGGTGGGCGCGTGCACCCCGTTCGTGACGGAGGTGATCGGTACCTCCTCGGGGTCGAATCCCGGCCACAGTCCCGCGAACATCTCCCGGCTCACCGAGCCGTGCAGCGTGGAGACCCCGTTCGCGCGCTGGGCGAGCCTGAGCCCCATCAGCGCCATGTTGAAGACGTTCGGGTCGCCGCCCTGGTGCGTCTCCATGCCGAGGCCGAGGATCCGCTCCACGTCCAGCCCGGCGAGTTCGGCGCCCGGACCGAAGTGGCGGGCGACCAGCTCCCGGTCGAAGCGGTCGATGCCGGCCGGGACGGGGGTGTGGGTGGTGAAGACGGTGCCCGCCCTGACCGCTTCGAGCGCCGCGTCGAAGTCGAGCCCGTCGACGGAGAGTTCGGCGATCCGCTCGACGCCCAGGAAGCCGGCGTGCCCCTCGTTCGTGTGGAACACCTCGGGCGGCGCGTGGCCGGTGAGCCTGCTGTACGTGCGCACGGCGCGCACCCCGCCGATGCCGAGGAGCATCTCCTGGAGCAGGCGGTGCTCGCTGCCGCCGCCGTAGAGCCGGTCGGTGACCTCGCGTTCGTGGGCGCCGTTCTCCTCGACGTCGGAGTCCAGCATGAGCAGCGGCACCCGGCCGACCTGCGCCAGCCAGACGTGGGCGAGGAGCGGGCGGCCGCCGGGCAGGGCGAGCGCGACGTGGGCAGGAGTGCCGTCGGGCTCGCGCAGCAGGGTCAGCGGCAGCTCGTTCGGGTCGGTCACGGGGTACGTCTCCTGCTGCCAGCCGTCCCGGGACAGCGACTGCCGGAAGTAGCCGTGCCGGTACAGGAGCCCCACGCCGACCAGCGGGACGCCGAGGTCGCTGGCGGACTTGAGGTGGTCGCCCGCGAGGATGCCGAGGCCGCCCGAGTACTGCGGCAGGGCGGCCGTGATGCCGAACTCGGGCGAGAAGTAGGCCACGGACGTGGGGAGTTCACCGCCCTGGCCCTGGTACCAGCGGTCGTCGTGCAGATAGCCGCGCAGATCGTCGGCGACCTCGCTGAGCCGCGCCAGGAAGCCTTCGTCGGTGGCGAGTTCGGCGAGCCGGGAGGGCGGCACGGTGCCGAGCAGTCGCATCGGGTCACCGTCGGACGCGGCCCAGCGGACGGGGTCGACGGCGGCGAACAGGTCGCGGGTGGCGGTGTGCCACGACCAGCGGAGATTGCGGGCGAGGTCGTGGAGCGGGGCGAGCGGTTCGGGCAGGACGGGGCGTACGGTGAAACGACGGATGGCCTTCACGTGCTCACCTCTGCGGGACGCGGGGACACGGGGACACTGGAGCCGGCGGGCCGGGCCTGCGGACGTCGCCGTGCGGCCCGAAAGTCACCCTCGAACGGTAGTGGCCGACCGCGCCCCCTGCCACGGCGCACGGCAGGGCGTCCGGAACCGACCGTGCCCCTGCCGCGTGGAAAACTGTCGGAACCTGCTGGGGGAACGGGCGACTTGGGGGACGACGGATGCTGGGACAGCTGCGCGGGACGTCACCACGCTCCGTCGGGCCGTACGTGACGCTGGCCCGGCTCGGCGCGGGCGGCATGGGCGAGGTGTTCCTGGCCAGGCCCGCGCGCCTCACCGCCGGATACGGTCCCGACGACCTGGTCGCGGTGAAGGTGATCAGGAACGAGGTGGCGCGGGACGAGGGCTATCTGCGGCGCTTCGAGCGGGAGGCGGCGGTCGCGGCGGCCGTCAGCAGCCCCTACGTGGCCCGGCTCGTCGGGAGCGCGGTGAGTGGCGAAGAACCGTGGCTGGCGACGGAGT
>NZ_JASERH010000059.1:0-33234 GCF_030766975.1 Streptomyces sp. KL116D
AACCTTCGTTCAGTTATCGGAATGGTGTTAACCGTTTCCGCATTTATCGTGAAACGCTTTCGCGTTTTCGTGCGCCGCTCACACTTCGGCCGTCAGGCTCCGGCGTCCGTGACGCGGTCCGCGAGCTCAGCCGGCGGTCGGCTTCCGGTCGGCGGCCGGCGGTGGTGAGCAGCGCGGTGATCTCCTGGGCGAGGTCCGTGCCGAGTTCGCCCCAGCCGTCCTTGTAGCCGTAGACGCTCGCCAGGCTGCGGGCGTCGTAGTCGCCGTTCATGATGTCGATGTCGGCGGGGGTGATGAGCGACGGATGGGCGGCAGAGCAGCGCCCGAGATTCTTCAGCAACTCCCGGCGCAGAGTGCGCAGGTAGACGAAAGCGGCCCGCTGGGCTTCGACGGCGCGTCGACGCCGCGCACCAGCCACGGGCCTGGGTGGCGATACCGGTCGGGCACTTGTCCGTGTGGCACTTCTGGGCCTGGATGCAGCCGATGGACAGCATGGCCTCGCAGGCCACGTTGATCATCAATGTCGACGCCCAGGGCCGAAGGCCACCGCGGCGTTCTCCGGCAGACCGAGCTTGCCGGATTGATGAAGGTGACGTCGTCCGTCAGGCCCCGCTCGGCGAACGCGGGGTAGACGCGGGAGAAGCCCCATCCCGGGAACGGCACCGACACGGAGTCGGCGAAGTCAGCGGAGCCGCCCGGTGCCGCCCCGCCGCCGTCGATGGTCACGAAGTCGACGCCGCGGTCACCCCGCGCCATCAGCGTGGCCAGCTCCTCCCAGAAGCCCATGTCGCCCACGGCGCTCTTGATCGGCCGGCAGTCCGGTCTCGGTGGCGAGCAGTTCCACGAAGTCGAGCATCGAGTCGACGTCGTGGAAGGCGCTGTGCCGGGAGGGCGCAGTCCTTGCCCACCGGGATGCCGCGGATGCGGGCGATCTCGGGGTCACCTTCGCACCCGGCAGCATCCCGCCGAGCCCCGGCTTTGGCGCCCTGGGACAGCTTGATCTCCAGTGCCATTTCGCGGGGCGCCCGCGACCACGGCCTTGAGCTTGTCGAGGTTTGAAGGTGCCGTCGTCGTTGCGGCAGCCGAAGTACGACGTGCCGATCTGCAGGACGAGGTCACCGCCGCTGCGGTGGTACTCGGAGAGGCCGCCCTCGCCGGTGTTGTGCATCGTGCCGGCCAGCGCCGCGCCCTTGTTGAGCGCCCGTGATGGCGGGTCCCGACAGCGAACCGAAGCTCATCGCCGATATGTTCGACGCTGGCCGGCCGGAACGCCTTGGCCCGCCCGCGCGGCCCGCCAGTACCTTGGCCGAGGGCAGCGGCGCCTGCGCGGTCGTGCAGATCGGGCAGTGCCCGGCGAACGTGCGCTGCTTGATGTAGGCGTGGCCCCTGCGTGCTCGACGTCGTTGTCGGTGCCGAACCCGAAGTAGTTGTTCTCACTCTTCGCCGACGCGTAGATCCAGCTGGCGCTGGTCGCTGGCTGAACAGGCGCGTTCCTCGTCGTTGGAGGGTCACGACGTACGCCGCAGCTCAGGGCCGATCGCCTCCAGCAGGTACCGGGCGTGCCCGAGCACGGGAAGTTCCTGAGGAGCGCGTGCTTTCTTCTGGACGAGGTCGCGGGCCGCCACCAGGGCCAATCCGCCGCGGCGGCCGCACGCAGATGCTCCGAGCACGCATGAACGTTCCCTTTTCCTCGACTGCTGGATCCCCGACGCAACCGCCGTAGCGGCGGCGGACGTCATGGACGCCCGACGACGGATCCGATCGGCATGGGCCGGTGCCCGAGACGCGACGCCCCACGAGCCTAGAGGTCCGGAGCGACGGCGGACGGCTCAGCCCCTGTGCGTCAGCGCCGCGCAGCGCGGGCAGTTCTGGACTCGGGAGCGTGAGAGGATGGCCGACGATTTAAAGGCGATGGCGGACAGAGGAAGCCGGTGCGATTCCGGCGCGGTACCGCCACTGTGATCGGTGAGCCGATCCCGAAAGGCCACTGCCCGTACGGGTGGGAAGGCCGGGACCGGCGGTGACCCGAGAGCCAGGAGACTCACGCTGTCGCCTCCTCGACGGGTACCGGGGCGGATCTCCCGGTGAGAGGAGTGGGGCATGACAGGAACACCGACCGGAGTCGCGACGCCGGCCGAGGGCGCGCGGGAAGCGGCTCCGAGCCGGGTGGTGGTGTGCCGACCGTTGCTGCGGCACGGTGAAGGTGGCCGGTGACCACGCGGCGCAGACGGCACGGTTGCGGTCCGCGGTTCCCGTGCGCGTCTCGGAATGTCTGGACGTGTGCGAGCAGGCGAACGTCATCGTGGTGCAACCGTCGGCCGAGGGACGCGCCGGCGGAGCGCGTCCGGTGTGGCTCTGGGCTCGTCAACGACCCGGAGGCGACGGAGGACATCGTCACGTGGGTGCGGGAGGGCGGGCCCGGCGTCGCGCCGATGCCCGAGATCCTCGACCTGTACGTCGTCACGCCTCCCGGCGCCGGACGACACGGTGAGCGGTTCCGGTATGGAGGAGCGGGCGAGGGCGGCCTCCGCCTCTGTGGGTGACGCGCTGCGCGACGTGGCCGGACTGGGCGGATTCTTCGACCTGCCCAGCACGGCCGGCGCGGCCGGTCCGCGAAGGGCCACGCGTCGTTCGCGGACGGATTCGCCGAGCGCGCACGCGAGGTGAACCGCAGGTTCGGGACGAGCGAGGCACGCGTCGGAGTGTCGATGGTGCACCTGGGGCCCGCGGCCCGGCTGTGGTCACCACTCCTGGCGTGCACCGTCCTGCACGGGATCGTGCCCGACCTGAGGAACCTGGAATGGGTCGACGACACCTCGGCCGTCCGGTTGCAGGGGCCTTCCCGAAGGCCGCCCGGCAGGCGAACCCGCTGACGTGGCGGTCGGGGTGTACGAGCAAGTGGCCCATCCCTTTGGCGGAGTTGGAGGGCACGTTCGAGGTGAAGGTCGCGCGGCGGCCTTGACGGGAACGTCGCCTCCGCGCTCGTAGGGTCCGCCGCCGTGCTCGCTGCGAGTCCGCCCTGACGCGCGCTCGGCGGTGCTCCCGTCTGACCCGCGACCCGCTGGGCACGGGACGCCTGTGGGTACGGGCAGCGTCACCGGCCCGGATCTGACGTTCCGGCGGCGCAGCTGCTGCCTGCTCTACCGTGCCTCGAACGGCGGCAAATGCGAGTGACTGCTGCCTGTGAGCGCGGTGACGCGACGAGGCGGACCGCAAGGAGCACCGACACGATCACGAGCTCAACTGCCTGAACCTGCCCGCAATGCACGGACTGACCGACCGCCGGGAAGACGGCAGTCAGGGAGCAGCCGCGGGCAGTCAGGGAATGGCGTGCGATGCGCGTTCGTCGCGTTCCATGGAATGCGACCGCTGGAATGCCGCGACGCGGACACCACTCAACGGGGCGGGGATCAGCCGCACTTGGTGCGCAGCTCCGCGATGGCGTTCTCGAAATCGGTGAGGGATTCAAAGGCGCGGTATACGGAGGCGAACCGCATGTAAGCCACCGGATCAAGTTCGCTCAGCGGCTCGAGAACGGCCAATCCCACCTCGTGAGTGGACAGTTGCGCGCTCCCGGTGGCCCGCACGTTCTCCTCGACCTGCTGACCGAGACGGTCGAGCATGTCCTCGGTGATGGGACGGCCTTGGCACGCCTTGCGGACGCTGCTGACAATCTTGGTGCGACTGAAAGGCTTTCGGTCACTCCACTGCGCTTCACCACGAGCAGGGAGTAGGTCTCCAAAGTGGTGAAGCGCCGCTGGCACGTGGGGCACTGCCGCCGTCGGCGGATCGACGTCCCGTCGTCGGTCGCCCGGCTGTCGATGACGCGACTGTCGGGGAGCCTGCAGAAGGGCAGTACACCGTTCGTTTCCTCTCGGGATGCATGAAACGGCCGGGGCATCTTCCGCTGTCCGGCCGATCGCGCGACGACATCGATCATATCCGAACTGACCTGGGCTTATTCATCAGATCTACAAATCGGACGGCCCCTTCGGCGCGGGAGTGCCGGAGAAGTGCCGACGGGTGCCGAGCAGGTGCCGACGGGTGTCGAAGCGGGGCCGAGAATCGGAGGGGCCGAGCCGATTGCCTCTTCAGCCGAATTCCTCCCGGGTGGGCAATTGCGCGCCTGCTCCAAGCCACTGGCAACGGCCCTCCTTCGCTGCCCGGCAGCCCCGTCAGAGAGGGCGAACGCGAGTCTTGAGCAGGCAGAACGCATTGCCCTCGGGGTCGGCGAGGACGTGCGCCAGACTCGTCGCCGGTCTGCCCGACGTCGGCGGGGCGGGCCCCGAGCTTCAGGAGGCGTTCGGAGTTCGGCGTCCTGGTCGCGATCGGTGGCGTTGACGTCGATGTGCAGCCGGGGCTTGGTCTCGTCCGTCGGCTCCTCGGGGCTGAGGATGATGGTCGGCGCTGCGGGCCGCCGAACCCTTCGCGCGGCCCGATCTCGAGGCTGCCGTCCTCCTCGCGGCCGAGTACGACGAAGTCAAGGACCTCGCACCAGAACCGGGCCAGCGCCTCGGGGTCCCGGCAACCGAGCACGAGTTCAGTGATACGACATGCCATGGACGAAACCTGCTCTCAGCGTCGGGACTGCCGGGGCGGCCGCACGCGGAATCCTGGGCTCGCCGCCGTGAGGACATCGCTCGAGACGTTACCGGGCGGGACGAGCAGGCGCGAAGCGCTTCGGGGCTGTCCCCGGACGCGTACGGGTGGTGAAGCTCCACGGCCGCGTACTGCACGGGCCCCGGTCCGGGGTCCGGCGTGCCGGCCTCGCCGGGGTCGTTCGCCGGGCCGGGTGCAGTGGGCCCCGGCCCGGCGGTGTCAGAGACGCGGGAGTGTCGAGCTCGGCGCGGACGGTGCGGGCGGCGGCGACGAGGTTCTCGGGACGCGCGCGTCTCGGGCCAGCCGCGGGTCTTCAGACCGCAGTCCGGGTTGACCCAGAGCCGCTCGGCGGGGATGGCCTCAAGTCCCGTACGCAGCAGGGCGGATGCCCTCGTCGCGGCTGGGGACGCGGGGAGTGGATGTCGTAGACGCCGGGCCCGGCCTCGCGCGGGTAGCCGTGCTCGGCCAGTTCGCGGGCGACCTGCATGTGTGAGCGCGCCGCCTCCAGGCTGATCACGTCCGCGTCGAGATCGTCGATCGCCTGCACGATGTCGCCGAACTCGGCGTAGCACATGCGCGTGTGGATCTGCGTCTCCGGCCGCACGCCGGCAGTGGTGACCCGGAACGCCTCGGTGGCCCAGGCCAGGTAGTCGGCGTGGTCGGCGGCGCGCAGCGGGAGGGTCTGCGCAGCGCGGGCTCGTCGACCCTGGATGACCGAAGTGCCGTTCGCCTCCAGGTCGTTGACCTCGTCGCGCAGGGCGAGGGCGACCTGGCGCGCGGTGTCGCCGAGGGGCTGGTCGTCACGGACGAACGACCAGGCGAGCATGGTGACCGGCCCGGTGAGCATGCCCCTGACGGGGCGGCCCGTCAGGGGACTGCGCGTACGCGGTCCAGCGCACCGTCATCGGCTCGGGCCGGGAGATGTCGCCGGCCAGGACCGGCGGGCGGACGTAGCGGGTGCCGTAGGACTGCACCCAGCCGGCCTGCAGGGCGAGATAGCCGGTGAGCCGCTCGGCGAAGTACTGCACCATGTCGTTGCGTTCGGGCTCGCCGTGCACGAGGACGTCGATGCCGGTCTTCTCCTGGAAGGAGATGACGTCGCGGATCTCGGTCCTGATGCGTTCCTCGTAGCCCGCGGTGTCGATGCGGCCGGACCTCAGGTCGGCGCGCGGTGCGCAGTTCGGTGGTCTGCGGGAAGGAACCGATCGTGGTGGTCGGCAGCAGCGGCAGATCGAGGTGGGCGCGCTGGGCGGCGGCCCGCTCCGCGGGTGGGCCTGGGCGCGCCGGGTGTCGGCCTCGGTGACGGCCAGCGGCGCGGGCCCGGACGGCCGGGTCGCGGGTGATCGGGGAGGCGGCGCGGGAGGACAGGGCGGCCCGGTTGACGGCGAGTTCGGCGGTGATCGCGTCGGTGCCCTGGGCGAGGCCCTTGGCGAGCGTGGCGATCTCGGCGGTCTTCTGCCGGGCGAAGGCCAGCCAGCGCAGGATCTGCGGATCGATGTCGCGCTCCAGCGACGCGTCCAGGGGGACGCAGGAGCGAGGAAGAGGCGGCCACGTCGACCCGGTCGGCGAGGCCCAGCAGGTGCCGAGCGTGGCGAGGACTGCTCCAGGTCGTTGACCCAGATGTTGCGGCCGCTGACGACCCCGGCGACCAGGCGCTTAGCCGGGCAGTCCGCCGACGGCGGCGAGAGCGTCGAGGTTGGCGGCGGCCGCTTCGGGTGAAGTCGAGGGCGAGTCCGTCGACCGGGGACGCCTGGCGAGGACGGGCAGGGCGTCGCCGAGGCGGTCGAAGTAGCTGGCGACCAGGAGCTTGGGCCCGGTCGGTGAGGGCACCGAGATCAGCGGTAGAGCGCGCGCGGCGGCGTTGAGTTCCGCGGGGGTGCGGTCCTGGACCAGGGCGGGCTCGTCGAGTTGCACCCACTCGGCGCCCGCCGCGCGCAGGTCGGCGAGGACCTCGGCGTAGACGGGCAGCAGCCGGTCCAGGAGGGTCAGCGGGTCGAAGTCGGCGGCCACACCGGGGGCGGGCTTGGCGAGGGGAGGGAGGTACGTGACCGCCGACCAGGACCGGCCGGGCGACCAGTCCGAGGGCCAGGGCCTCCTTGAGTTCCGCGACCTGCTTCGTGGAGTCGGCCGTGAAGACGGTGCCGGGCCCCAACTCGGGCACCAGGTAGTGGTAGCTGGTGTCGAACCACTTGGTCATCTCCAGCGGCGCGACGTCCCGCGTGCCGCGGGCCATCGCGAAGAGGCCGTCCAGGGCGTCGGCGTCCACGGCGGCCCGGTGGCGTTCGGGGATCGCACCGACCATCACGGTCGTGTCGAGGACGTGGTCGTAGAGGGAGAAGTCGCCGGTGGGGACTTCGGTGATCCCGGCGGCGGCCAGTTCCTGCCAGTTGGTGCGGCGCAGGCCGGCGGCGGTGGCCCGGAGGGCGTCGGAGGTGACGCGGCCCTTCCAGTAGCCCTCGACGGCCTTCTTGAGCTCGCGGTTCTGGCCCCGGCGCGGGTAGCCGTACACGGTGGCCCGTGCCGCCGCGGCTGCGTCCTGGTGGTCACGGAGATCTCCTTCGAGAGACGTATCCCTGGGGGTCCCGAGGACCTGTACGCACGAAGGAGTGACACGGACGGCGGTGCGCTCGCGCCGGGATGGCGCGGTCGTCCGCCTGATGTGTACGCCGACCCGCCCACGAGGTCACTGGGATGTCCGTGCGCGTCGTACGCCCACGGGCAGGTGGCAGGTCTTCGGACTCGTGAGCACGTCCATCCGACCGGACGGACTCCTAGTGGCCGTCGCTTCCCAGATCCCTTGCCGGGACCCAGTGCGTATGACGGCGGTCGTTCTCACTCACCGCTGCGGCAGTCCCGGAATTCCACCGGGTTCCCTCTCTGCGACGCCCTGTCCGGCTGACAGGGCGAACCAGCTGCGGGAGCCACCTTATGGGTTCGCGGTCGAGGATCGCTGGGTCGTCCGGAATCAGGAGGGTGAAGTGAGACACGTCGACGGGTGGCGGCGCAGGAGGCCGGGGTGCGCGGAAGGCTGATCGGGCCTGCACAATGCAGGGATGGATCATGCAGTCATGAAGGTCGTCGCGGCGGCCGTGGTCGAGGACAGGAAGCTGCTCGTCGTGAGCAAGCAGGCAGCGCCGGACGTCTTCACATTCCGGGTGGCAAGCCCGAGGCCGGAGAACAGCCCGAAGAGACCCTGGAACGGGAGTTGCGGGAAGAACTGGGTGTAGAGCTGCGGACACGCTCGAACATCTCGCGGTGGTGGAGGAGACGGCAGCGCTGGAAGGCGTGCCCATGCAGCTGACCGTGTTCTCCCGGGCGACGCTGATCGGTGACCCGGTCCCCCGCGGCCGAGCTGGCGGCCCTTCGCTGGACCGACGGCCGGGACGCGGGCCTGCGGGTTGGCGCCGGCCGTCGAGCACCACCTGCTGCCGTTGCTGCGCCGCCAGGAGTGCTTCGGGACGTCCAGCGGCGGGTGACACGGGCCGAGGGGGTGCCGGCGGGTGACACGGGCCGAGGGCGTGCTGCGTGAAAGCGAACAACGCCAACAGTCGTCGCGACCTCCCGCCAGACTGGAGCGGCGCACGAGGTCGTCCGACCGAGAGGCGCAGCGGCGGCACGAGGCGCGACAGAGAGTTTCGATCATGGCTGACTTCATCCGCACGGGGAGACTGTTCCGGATCGTCCGGTCTGATCCGTCCCACCGGCAGCTCTTCCTGCAGAGCAGCGACGACGGCGGACCGACCACCACGCGCATCGAGATATACACGCATTACGTGGAGCTGATGCTCCTTCAGCCCGTCTACGGCAACGGTCTCCACATCCGGCGCGCCGCCTCCGGGGAGTTCGCCGTGCTGCAGGAGCGGCACTGGCTGGATCCGGCCGACGCCGAGTACACGTGGATGCTGGAGCCTGACGGGGACAGCGCTTCGTCATCGGGGGCATCCCGAGCTGGCGCGAGGCGGAGTACGAGCTGATGGGCGACCGGGAATTCCTGTTCGACTGGTCCAAGCCGTGGCCGCCGGACTTCCCGGTGGAGACGGGCCACGTCCTCTGACCCGCCCCGCCACGGGGCCTGGGTTCCCTGCCTGGTGGGGCCTTCTCGGTCTGCTCGGTCGGTGGCCGGCATCCACCGGTCGGGCTCACTCGTACCGGTAGTTGAGCGACTCTGCCTCCGCCCGCTCGACGTCGGCGATCGTCAGCCCCGGCCGGCGCAGCAACGACTTGGGGCGTTCTGCGGGTGTCCAGACGCTCGTTGCCGGTCGCGTCCGGTATCGCCACCGTCCGTGCGTCGAGGACGGAGGCGAACCCGGCGGGGCCGCCGCGCGGGGGAGACGTCGCAGGGTGCCCTCGGCGTCCGTGTCGGCGATCAGGGCCAGCGACGAGGCAGGCGATCAACTGCCGGGTATGGTCGGTGAGTTCGGTCATCTGCTTCCGGTACGGCCGCGTCGCTGGGCGCCGCGTAGGTCTGGCGCAGCGTCTCGTGGTCGGGCACCGCGTCGAGGAGGAGCGAGTCGAAGGCGCTGCGGGCCAGGGAGGTCGTCATGCCTCTGGCCCTAGAGTGGGGCCGATGGCTCCTGGCGGGTGGGTGGCCTCCCGACGTGGAGACCGGAGGGTGGGGGCTGAACACCATCGCCGGCGCACAACCCGCCAACTCGCCGCCTTTAGGTTCGGCCCGGTTCGGCCTGGCCCGGCGCCCGTGCCTCGGCTACCCGGCGATGTAGCCGACCTCGGATGGCGCGACGACGCGCCCCACAGCACGTGCCCGGTGTCCGGGCGGCCGCGCAGGTGCAGATCGAAGAAGGCCCGCACGGTCGCCCGCACGCCGGCCACCGCCCGGTCGGCGGGGATCGCGCCGATCTGCAGCGTGTCGCGGACCGGCTCCGGGGACCTGCGGGGGCGAGCGCCACGATGTCGGTGAAACAGTTGTGGTCGGCGTCCGCGAGGCGAAGGCAGCGGCGCCAGTCGCTCAGGTGCGCCCAGAACGGGGGCCAGGACCCGTCCTGCTGGTTCAGTCCGTCGTGGACGACCGTGTCCATGAGCAGGAACGGCCGGTCGAGGCCGTGCTCGACCACCGGCCCGTACGCAGCGCCGTCCAGATCGATGCCGGCGCGCACCCGCTCGTCCAGGAACATCACCGACGCGGGACGCCGCGCCGCCCCGGGAGTGGCCGAACGCGCCGACGCGCGTGAGGTCCAGCGCCCGGTGCAGTCCGCGGGAGGAGGGGGCGTCGCTCTGCGTCGGGGTTGCCGCCCCGCTCCAGGTACGGTCAGTTGGTCGAGGACGAACCGCAGGTCAGCAGCCCGCACCGCGACGGCGGCCGTGCGGGCCTTGTCGCTCGCGTCGTCGGGACGGTTGACGACCACACGGCCGTCCGGGAACTCGACCTCACCCGAGTCGTAGGGATGGTCGACGGCGACTACGACGTAGCCCCAGGAGGCCAGTTCCTCGATGACCAGCGTGTTGAACGTGCGGTCCGCGTTGTATCCCGGCGAATGGATCAGCACCGACGGCGCCCGGGGCGAGCCGGGGCGCCGACCGCGCTGTGGGTCGTCGGGAGCGCGTAGCCGTCCACGGCGCCCCCGAAGCGGGGCCTTCAGGGCCCGCTCGGCGCCGGACGGCAGCCAGGGCATCATGGTGCGGGCCCCGCACGTCTGCGGCCGGGTACGTCACGGTCGCCATCACCTCCCGCGGCTGTCCCGACCAGGGGTCGGTCCGCGAGGGGTCGGCGAGGTGCAGCTTGCGGCGCCACCGGCGAGCGAGCCGGTCGGCCCGGCCAGCCGGAGGGGCGTGAGACCGGCTGCCACGGCCGGCGTGGACGCCGACAGCGGGACGGCGGCCGCCGCGGCCACTGCGAGACCACCGGCGATGAGGGAACGGCGATTCGGGCGTACGGGAGGCACTGCGCCCTTCCGTGGCCGGACCCCAGGGGCGCACAGCGAACAAGGTGAAGGGAACACTATCGTCCGGCCTGCTGATCGTCAAGTCCCTTGCAGACTAGATCATTTGGCCGCGCAAGTCGGATCATTTATGGGCGACCTGGAGTCCCGGCCACTCACAGGAGCAGTCCGCCCGCCCGCCTCTACGCACTGCGCACCACGCGCGCTACGCAGACGAGGGGTTCCCTGGGGTGAGCGCAGGACGAGCAGGGTGATCTCGCTGGGTGCGAAGACGCGGAACGGCGGTCCCAGAAGCCGGTGCCGCGGCTGGTGTAGAGGAGGGTGCGCGTGCCGTGGCGGCTGAGGCCCGCGAGGGCGGGCTGACTGAGGCCGACCAGGTGGTGGAAGGGGCCAGATCTGGCCGCCGTGGGTGGCCTAGAGCTGGAGGTCGACACCGCCGGCCGCCGCCCGGTCGACGAACTTGGGCTGAGTGGGCCAGGAGCAGCACGGGCAGGTCGGGGTCGGCGCCGTCCAGGGCTCCGGCGAGGTGGGCGCGGTGGCCGGCCAGCCCGGAGGACTCGGCGGTGACGTCGTCCACGCACGGCGACCACGAGGGTGCCGCCGCCGCGTTCGAGCGGCAGGTGGCGGCTGCGCAGCGGTTCCGAGCCCAGCTCGCCCATCAGGTCGACCCAGCCCTGGGCCTCGCTGTAGTACTCGTGGTTCCCGGTGACGTAGACCCGGGCGTGGGCGGCCTGCACCGTACCCAGCGGTCGCTCTGGGCGCGGCGGCGTTCGGCCGTGCCGTCGGCGATGTCGCCGGTGTGGCAGACGAGGTCGGCCTCCAGGCTGTTGACCGTCTCGCAGACCCGCTCGACCAGCGGGCGCGGTCGAGCGGGCCCGTAGTGGGTGTCGGTGATCAGGACGACCCGGGTGCCGTCCAATCCGGCGCCCAGACGGGAGTTGCACGTCGAGGCGGCGCACCCGCGGTACCCGGCGGGCCTCGAAGGTTCCCCCAGGCCAGCAGGACGACGGCTACGCCGAGGACCGCCCAGGTGACGATCCGCGCCCGCTCTGCGCGTCGCCGACGACCGGCCACGCTCAGGGCCAGGCGCAGCGGGTGCCGAGCAACACGGACCAGGTGAACACGATCCAGCTCGAACCCAGCAGGGTGTCACCGACGATCGCCGCCCGGTCCTGCTGCCGTCGGCCGTGCCCTGCGCACCATCGCGAGCGGCATCGTGATCAGTCCGGCGACGAACAGCGCGGTGCCGCCCAGCGACGGGAGGGGCCAGTGCTGGCCCGCGTACAGCAGACCCAGCAGGGCACGGCCCACAGCAGGACGGGCGCGATGGGGGGATGAAGCGCATCAGGCGGCGCGAGGGTGCTCTGTTCGCTCGCCTGTCCTGCACTGTCGGCGGGCCGGGTCTCGCTGGTGTCGGTCACGCTTTCCTCCATGAGTAACCGCTGCCGTCGCGCGCACTTTATCCGGTCGGCCCAGAAGCCGTTCGGCGGCCCCGGGCGTCCAGCGGCCCGCACCGCCTGCGCGGTCGGTGGTTCTGCCAGGAGCAGGGGAGGGTCAGGCGGCGAGGACCAGCCTCCCACCGTCGCCAGCGCGCCCGCCGCGAAGGACAGGGCCGCCATCCGCTTCGCATTGCGCACGTAGCCCACGCGCGTGCGCGCGCTCCTGCGGACCGCCGCCTTCGTTCCCAGGTGGGCGCTTCGTGTTCTGCGGATCTAAGACCATCGGGTACTCCTCGCCGACCACGTGCGCGGGGCCGACCTCGGCACCCTTGTCGTGGTGAGCGGTGCCCTGCGGTGACGGGAACTCGTAGCGGGCGTGCGCATAGCCCTGTTGCCGAACGGCATCCCGCGAACGCCGTCGTCTGCACCGGGGTGAGTGCACGGCTGGGACTCCTGGCGGTGTTCGTGGTGGTGGGCGTCATCGCGGGGCTCGTCGACTACGGGACGTACCGGCTCGATGCTTCCGGCGTTCGGAGGATGACGGCAGCCCCGCGACCGCCTGCGCGAACCACGCGGAACTGAGCCCGGCGCACCCACTCGTCCGCCTTGAGGACCTCCGCCCACTGCGGGAACAGCCGCTCCGTGAGGACCCGATGCACCTCGGGATCGGGGGTCCAGGCAGGCGTCATCGAGGACCGTCAGCCGAAGTCGAGGTCGTTGGCCTGGCACAGGTGGACAGGACGACGGCGCTGGTGGCGTATGCCGGTGAGGACGAGACTGTCGATGCCGCCTGACCCTGAGCACCATGTCGAGGTCACTGCCTGAAGGCGCTCGCCCGCCTCTTGGTGACGACCACGTCCCCGGGCTCCGGTGCGACCTCGGGATGGATCGCGGTGCCGGTCTCACCTTCGACGTAGAGCCCGGCCCCCCGCGATGGCGGCGAGTGGCTTGTTGCGCGTGCCGACCTCTGGATGGCGGGCGAAAGGCGATGACGACGTGATGACGGGGGATCTTCCGCGGACCTGGCCGCATCGATGGCCCGCCGCAGGCGCGGCAGGTATCCCGAGCCGCCGTCGTCCACGGCGTCGACGATGTCACGTTGAACGTCCATCACCAGCAGGGCCGGTCTCATGCGGAACCTCCATGTTCATCGCACTCAAGTTCTCAGCCACGCACGGCAGCGTTGACAACCAAGTTCTCGGGCCCGGCGTGCAGAGCCTGCTCACCCGCCGTGGCGGGCCGCCGCGCTCGCGAGCCACCGAGGCGGCCTCTCGGACCGGCCCCCCGGTGGACGGGCCTGTGCCCCGGAAGCAGCACGTCCGCGTCGACGCCCTCGATCAGGTCCAGGGACTCCAGAGCCTCGGCCCGGCTGCTGTGGAACATGGTCGGCAGGAGCTGCGGACCCTGGATGCGGGACGTGGGTGAGCCGTCACCAGGGCATCGCCCGTGACGAGGATCCCGGCGGTGGGCGGGTGGTAGGCGCAGTGCCCACGCGTGTGCCCCGGCGTGTGCACGGGGACGGGGGAGCGCGGGCGATCGAGGGGCCCCTGCAGTGGGATAGGCCTGGGGGCTTGGCGACCGGGACGTGACGGGTCCCGCCGGAACGCAGCGCGTGCACGGCCCAGGGAGAACCCCGGACGCCACGCCCTCGCGGAATCTGCCCGACGGACACCTGGTCGAGGAAGTCACGGCGGGCGTGCGGACTTCGGCCTCGTGCATGAGGACCGGCACGCCGTACTCGGGTGCTCAACAGCTCGGCGGCACCGATGTGATCGTTGTGCGCATGCGTGACCAGGACGGCTGACACGTCCCGCGGGTGCAGCCCCGACCTTTCTCCAAGGAGGCCAGGACGGCCTCCTGGTCGCCGGGGTAGCCGGTGTCGATCAAGCGTCCCGCTGTCGCCGTCCTTGACGATCACCCAGTTGGTGTTGCTGCCCGTGACGGCGTAGACGTCACTCGTCACGCGTACGACAGCGTCATCGTGAAGGGCTCTCGGCATGGAAGTGCGGGTCCTCTCGTGCAGGTGCCACGGGTTCGGGTGGCGGTCGGGTAGCGGTGCCCGGCCCGTCAGGGCTTGCGCTTCGACCCCTATGGTCAGACGCGCCGGAAGGAGGCTGGACACCGCAGTTGATGTCGGAGCTTATCCACTCCACCGCGTGGGTGGGACGCCGAGCCGCGCCCCCACGAACTCCCGCACTCCGCAGCCGGGGTGGGGGCCTTCCCACTCCGGCCCAGGGGGCTTGTCGGCGTGCGTCCAGCGCCACATGATCGCAGCTGTCCGTACGAGCAATCACGACGGAAGGCGGACAGGTGAAGGCGCGGATCGAAAGGCGGCATGGGACTCGTGGCGTGGTGCAGTTCTTCGTGGTGCACGCGAAGGCGGGAGGCGTGGGCGAGAGACCGCAGCTGGGCCCGGAACAACATCAGTGACTTGGGAACGCCCACTGCACGCACTACGGTCCGACCCTGAACCGCGCTACATCTGCTCCCCGGAGCACGGCAGCTGATGAACGCCTCGTTCGTCGTCCTCGGCGTACTGCTCGTCGTCGGCGTCGCGCTGACCGGCAGTGCGGTGTGGCGCAGGGGCAAGATCGCCGTAGCGGGCCACGGATCCCGCTGGCCGGGGCCGGCGCAGGGTTCGAGCTGGCGGGACTGGCCTGCCGACGTCAACGAGAACCAGCACGTCCTGGGCGCCCTCCTCATCATGGGAACGGGCAACGTCGGCCTCGTCCTCGCGGGGTTCGGCCTGGCGGGAGCAGGTGCGACCGCCGCTGCGGTGGGGCACCAGCGTCCTGGGCGCCACCGCGATCACGGCTTTGGCACTGTTCCTCTCGCACCACTACCTCGGCCTCGGGATGGGAGGCATGGAGAGGGGGTCGCCGCGTTCCCCCTCCTGCTGTGGGCTCTGGTCGCAGGAGCCCGCGGCCTCGTCCGAGCCGCCGGCGGCCACGTCGCGCGAAGCGATTCCTGCGGGAGCAACTCGGCAGGGCCGGCTGAGAGTTCAGCCGACTCCCTCGCCCCGGTCGTCCCGTCCGCGCGGCTCTGGTACTGGAGACAGGCCGCTCGATCGGACGGCGTTGCGTGTGGGAGGCTCCCTGTGGATCTGAGGCTGCGCCTCCAGGCCCGACCTCGTGCACGCATGACACCGACTGGAGCCCACCTGTGAGCAGCAAAAGCAACCCGCCCTCCGTCTGATCGTGACCGGCGGCGGGACCGGTGGCCACACCTACCCCCGCGTTGACGGCGGTGCGCACTGCTCCAGGCGCGCCTGGCCGCGGAGGGCCGGGGGCTGGAGACGCTGTGGGTGGGCAAGGCCGACAGCCTGAGGAGCGGGTCGCGGCGGGCGAGGGGATCGCGTTCACCCCGGTCGCCGTGGGCAAGATCCGCCGCTCGAAGAACCCGATCAAGATGGCGTCGCCCGCGAACGTCGCGGACATGGGCCGCGTCCCGCTCGGCGTCCCTCCAGGCCCGCCGCGCGATCAACTCCTTCGGCCCTGACGTGGTGTTGGCGACCGAGAGGTACGTGGCGGTGCCGGTCGGTGTCGCGGCGACCCGGCTGTGCCGCGTCCCGCTGGTCGTCCATGAGCAGACGGTTCGCCTGGGCCTGGCCAACAAGACTCTCGCCGGCGCCGCCAGCGGTGTCGCGGTGTCCTCGGAGTCGACGCTGCCGCTGCTGCCGGAGTCCGTCCGCAGGTCGGCGGTCGTCATCGGAAACCCGGTACGCCCCGAGGTGCTGACCGGGCAGGGGCGACAAGGCCATCGAAGCGCTGGGCCTGACCGGCTTCGACCGGCGGCTGCCGACCGTGTACGTGACCGGCGGCGCGCAGGGCTCGCTGCAGATCAACCACCTCGTCCGTGATCTGCTGCCCTGGCTGCTGGGCCACGCGGACGTGATCCACCAGTGCGGGCCCGACCACGTCGAGGACCTGCGCCGCGCCGCGGCAGCCCTCCCGCCGGAACTCGCCGCTCGCCACCACCTCACCGCGTACGTCGGGTCCGAACTGCCCGACGTGCTCGCCCTGGCCGATGTCGTGCTCTCACGCAGCGGCGCGGGCACCATCGCCGAACTGACCGCGCTGGGCAAGGCGTCCGTACTGGTGCCGCTCGCCACGTCGGCCGGCAACGAGCAGGCACACAACGCCGCGCATCTGGAGCAGGCCGGAGCCGCCGTGGCGCTGATCGGCGAGGTGACGGCGGAGCGGCTGCGCGAAGCGGTCACCCCGCTGCTGGCTGATCCCGACCGACGCGCCACGATGGCCACACAGGCCCGTACGCACGCGGCCGCCCGGACGCGGCCGAGCGACTGAGTGGATCTGGTGCTGTCCGTGGCTCGGCGTTAAGGGCGGCGCTGGCGGGCGGGGCAGAACGAGAGGCGACCCGTACGTGTTCGACTTCGGAATCGCTGACTACCGGCCGGAGTGGCGCAGCGGGCTCCCCACTGTCCTGGAATCTTCCGGCTCACGCCTTCGCCGGTTGATCTCCCGGCCGCTGACGCACGCTTGGCTGGTCTGGGACCTCCGAGACGACAGAGTGGTTCACCGACTGCCCCGTGCTCCTCGACTTCGGCGGAGAGCAAGTGGAGGTGAGCCACTTCAAGTTCGGCGATCTGTCGATCACCTGGAACACCATCAGCCCTGACAAGCCCGGTCGGTGGCCAGGCTTCGACCTCCAATGGCGCCATGATGTGCGCCCTGACCTCTGCGCGCTCCAGGGCCAGCTCCTGCAAGACATCGAGCTTCTCGAGTGGGCCGGTGACGATCCGGCCCTCGACACAGTCGCCGTGAGCTTCGTCTTCCTCGAGACCTCTCTGACCATTTTCAATGCGCTCGACGAGAACGGGTTGGCCATCGGGCTCCCTGATCTCCGCTACCGCCGTCATTCGCTTCGACAAGCGTGAAGTGATGAGTCGTGCTTCGGGTCGGGAGAACACTCTGCCCTCTGTGTGACTTTTCGCCGGACTTCAGCAGCGTTATCGATGTCGGAGCGGTCAGCAATGATGTGGCGGTGGGCGATTTCGATGGGTTGATCAGCCGTGCTGCAGCCGCAGCGGCGGGAAGCGAGCTGTTGCGGGTTCCGGTGACAGCCACTGAGTTGGCGGACGCCGAGCGAGCACTGGGATTCAGGCTGCATCCCTGCTCGCAGCCCTCTACTTGAGGGTGGGCAACGGAGGCTTCGGACGGACGACTCCGTGTTGCCGCTGTGCGGTGAGCCGGACGGATTTCGAGTCGTCGGTCGTGCAGGGAGTACCAGGCCAGGCTTTCACCGGAAGACGCGACGACCTGGTGGGCCCTGGCCCAAGGACGTCGTGCCGGTGCTGGACTGGGGGCTGCGCGATGTTTGCGTGTGTGGACTGCCGCACCGAAGCGGGGACAGTGCTCGCTCTTCGAGGCCCAACGCCATCAGGGATCAGGACGTTTCGACGGGGTGGTTCGTCGAAGCAGGCAGCCTTGAGGACTGGCTGGAGACATGGCTGGACGGGCGCGGCTGGTACGAGGAGGGCACCAGCGCCGGCCCGGCCAAGGATCGATGGGCGGAAGCCTCCGAACGGTTGTGGCCGGGCGTCGTGACCGTTGCGTGGGGCTCACATCGGGGCGGCTGCGTCCTACCGACGGACCGCTGAGATCAGTCCCGCCGGGCTGCTCCTCGGGCTGTGGCGTGGTGCTGAGCGGGCGGCCATACGCGGCGGCGCGTTCGCGCAGGGTGTGGCAGGAGGCTTCCCAGCCGTGTCCGGCCAGCCAGGCGACCGGGTCGTGGGGCATCTCCAGACCCACATCGACGCAGCCGATCCCGGCTCGGCGCGCGTGCCGAAACGCTCGATCACGCCGCGCGAACCCAACGTCAATCCCATCCGGCTCCCCGGCGCCGACTGCGCGCTGATCCGGGAGCCAGCAGCAGTTCCACCGCGTCCTCGGGCAGGTAGATCAGCAGCCCTTCGGCGATCCACACGGTCGGCGCCGCCGGATCGTGCCCCGCGGCGGTCGCGCGCCCGGCCAGTCCCTCCCGCAGATCCACCGTGACGGCGATCCGTTCGCAGCGCGCCTCGGCCCGCTCCTGGCGCAGCACCGAAGCCTTGAAGTCCAGCGGCTCGGCGGTGTCGACCTCGAACAGTCGGGTGCCTCTCGGGCCAGTCCATCCGGAAGGCCCGGCTGTCCATACCGGCGCCGAGCAGCACCACCTGCCGGATCCCGGACGCGGACGCCTCCCGCAACAGGTCGTCGAGGAACTTCGTCCTGATGACGATGGAGGTGGCCACACCCAGTCGACGGCGTCGCTCGACCTCGTCACCGGGCTGCGGCGGCGGCGAGGAGGCGCCCAGGCCACCGGCGGTGGCGAAGGCCCGGGCCAGTGGATCGTGGAACAGTGCGTTCTCGCGCTCGGTCTCCCGCGCTCGCACGGGCCACCACCCGCCGTAGCCCACACGCCCGACGGCTGCACCCTCGCTCCCGCTCCTGCGCCTGCTCATCAGTCACCGAGCCCAGCCTAGATGACCTGGATACGGCGACTTCTTCGGCCCGCAGCTCTGCGCGCTATCGGGCACATGGCGGAGGGAAAGATCGTTCCTGCGTGTTCATCAGGTGACCGCGGCGCGGACTGCCCCTGCCTCCGCGCCGTACCAGGACAGGCTTGCGGCACCGCACACCGATCAATGGAGCTCTGCATGCGTCTTCGTACCACTGTGCCGCCGCCTCGGCGCGCTGGCCTGGCCATCGCCCTGCCGACGTCCGCGAGCGCCGCGACCGGCGACTTCTCCTACCGGGTTCGTGGGCATGGACGGGAGCCCCAGTCGGTCACCCTCCACGACCCGGCCGGCTGGCTGCATCCCCGTGGCCGAGGCCGCCGACCCGGCCTCCTCCGAACCGGCCTTCGCACGCACAACGACACCGACGAATGGGTGATGGTGTTCACGGAGCCCGACTGCACGGGCGATTCCTGGACCCTGCGCCCGCACGGCAACCCCACCACCGAGAACCCTCAAACTGCGCTCTCCGCCATCACCGGCAAGCAGCAGCGCTCGTAGGCTCGCGCGCCCGCATCGGGATCGCCGGCGTCGTGGCTGGCGAACGATGCCAGGTACGACGCTCGGCGGCAGCCAACGGCGACTTCTGCCCCGCCCGGGGTGCATCGGAGTCGCCGGGATGCACCAGAACAGAAACCGCGCCGCCGAGGGAATCGCTGGAACTCCAGCCGGCCACGACCCTTTCGCTGCTCAGGGTGTCGGTGTCCGCGCCGAAATCGCTCGATACGCCACCCAAGAGGAACCAGCGTTCCGCCCCATGACAGCTCCCCGATCTTCCTCCCTCGCCTCGGCAGTCTGACCTTCCACGGCCCGCTCTCCGAGGCCCGTAGCCGAACGCATCGTCGCTCGTCTCGCCGACACCTCGCCCGCCACGGTCCTCGACATCGGCTGCGGCTGGGGCGAACTGCTGCTCGCGTGGTCGAGTCCGTCCCCGGATCCACGGGTGTGGGATCGACATCAACACCGAGGACCTGGCGAGGGGGCCGGAACCTTGCGGAGGAACGCGCGGGCTCGGAGAGCGGGTCGAGTCACGTGGAGGAGTCGGCCCGCGGAACGTTGCGTGGACCGGCCGACGCGGTGTGCTCTGCGTGGGCGCCGGCCAGGCACTGTGCGATCCGGAGCGGCCGTGCACGATCCCGGTGTCGTCCTGCGCGAGCTGCGCCGTCTCGTGCGCCCGGGCGGACGAGTAGTCTCGGCGAGGGCTTCTGGGAGCGGACCCGACGGACCAGGAACTCGTGGCGATGTGGCCCGGGGCGCACGAAGGTGACCACCTGCGCCTGGGCGGGCTCGTCGACCTTGCCGTCGAGGCCGGTTTCCGGCCGGCCTGGATCGAGTCGGCGAGCCAGGAAGAGTGAGAGGAGCTGAGTCCGGCTACCGCCATGACACGGAACTCTGGCTCGCCACGCACCCGGACCACCCCCAAGCCGCCGAGACCAGCGACCGAGTCGACCGCCAACGATCTTCCTGGGCCAACGGCTACCGCAACGTCCCTCGGCATCACGTACCTGACTCTCGTGCCGGTCACGAAAGGCTGAATGCTGCGGAGGCATGACGTGGCGGCCAGGTCGGCACCGACAGCACCGGGGCGCTGCTCGACGGCACCAAGGCCCAGACTGCGCAGACGATGGGCAACGTGTTCACCGTCGTTGCCCTGACTGAGACCCCGGCCGCTGACACGTGTGCGAGCCAGAGAGCCACGTGGTGCCCAGAGTCAGCCACAGACTCGCCATCGCGCGCCGGCAACCGGTGGTGCGGAAGCGGCAGTCGGCAGTCGACCACCGGGCACTGGACTCTGGCTTCCGGTCCGTCAGTTGCTGAACGCCAGCCTCATGCCGAAGACCCCGATGACCGTCCCGGTGATCCGGTCCAGGAGACGGCGGGCCTGTGGCTTGCGGAGCCATCCCTGTAGGACGCGGGCGCAGCCGATGGGGACGGCGGACCAGAGCAGACCGATCAGGACGTGGACCGCGGTGAGCAGGAGGCCCATGGTGAAGTGCGCCGTGCCCGGTGGGATGAACTGCGGCAGCACGGCGACGTAGAGCGCCCATCTTCGGGTTGAGGAGGTTGGTGAGTGCTCCCTGCCGCCAGCCGCCGCCGAACGAGTCGGCGGCGGCGCCTGGGGCGGATGCCTGACTCGCATCGTCCGTGTCCGCTGGGGGCCGCCCGCGGAAGGTGTCGCGCAGCATGCGGGCCGCCATCCAGATCAGGTAGGCGGCGCCGATCCAGCGCAGTGCCGTGTAGGCGAGATGGGAGGCGGTGAGAAGGGCGGTCACCCCGAGGGAGGTGAACGCACCCCACACCAGGGTGCCGGTCTGGATGCCGGGGACCACTCCCCAGGCCCTTCCTGCGCCGGCCGAGGGCCGAGGTGCGCAGGATCAGCGCCGTGTCGAGTCCGGGAGTCAGAGTGAGGAGCCTACTACCGGGGCGAAGGACCAGAGGGCGGAGCTTATTGCCATGGAGTGCCAGGTTACCTCGGCTGATCGCCTGCCTGGTGAGCGGGTGTGGTTCGACGTTCTTTGGCTGGTAGCCGGCCGCCTCACGCGGGGGCGGTGGCGTCAGGATGAGCGTTGCGCCAGGTTCTCCAGGACGGTCACGGCACCGGTCGGCGTGTTCGTAGGGGGATGAACAGGTGGTCGTGGTGGAACCCGGCCACGACGTTGCAGCTCAGGCCCGCGTCGGCGAGCTCCGTCGAGACCGCGGCGGTGAGTCCGATCGCCGCGAGCGCGGAGTGGATGCGCAAGGTGATCCAGCCGGCCACGTAGTCGTACGCCAGACCCGCCGCGTCCGCCTCCCTCGCGCGGTACGACGAGGGTCAGACCCTCGCGTTCAGTGACCGTGACCACCGGGGAGACGCCGGACGGCACACTGCCCTCGACGGTCGTGAACACGTACTGGCCCGCGTTGAGTTCGGGGCGCATGCCGCTCAGCAGTTTTCCGAGATCGCTCTCGCCCGTCATGTTCTCCACCCTTCTCTTCTGCGTTTCTCTTCTTCTCTTCATCTCGGCGTGGTGCTGAGTGGCCCTCGTCCTCCTGGCCCCCATCGTCCTCCTTGAGCTCCGTCGAGCCGGGGCGCAGGCCGCCCTGGCCTTGGGCGACGACCCGCGTCTGTTCAGCGCTGCTCGGTCGGCGTCGTGTCCCGCCTCCCCGGAACGCGAGCCGGAACAGTGCCCGCCGCGGCGCCGCCTCTGCCGTGAGGCGGGCTCCGTGGGCCTGGGCGATCTGGCGGGCCATCGCCAGGCCCAGGCCGGATCCAGGCGGCGCGCGACGCCTCGGCGCGGTAGAAGCGGTCGAACGTGGGGGAGTCTCGGGGGCGATGCACGAGCCGTGGTCGCGGACGGTCACGTCGCTGGTGGACAGGGCGACGTCGACGTCCGCGCCGGGCAAGCTGAACTTCGCCGCGTTGCCGAGGAGATTGGCCAGGAGCCGGGAGAGGCGGGACGGGACGCCGGGGAGCGTCGTCGTCAGCACGCTGCGGGGCCACGGTCAGGGTGAAGCCGACCTGGGGCCAGTGGGCTCGCGCCGCGTCGACCGCGTGGGTGACCAGCGGGGCAGTGCCACGTCCTCGACCAGCGCCTGGGGCGGTCCCTCGTCGCGAATGGCCAGCTCGATCAGGTCGTTGACGAGGGAGGTGACCTCGTGGATCTGGCGGCGCAGGGACGTGGAGGCGCGGTCGCGCTGGGCGGGTGTCAGGCGTTCGGCGCGGCGGGGAGCTCGGCGTTGGTGCGCAGCGCGGTGAGCGGCGTGCGGAGCTCGTGGGAGGCGTCCGCGACGAGGCGCCGGCGAGCAGTCACCGAGTCCTCCAGTTCGCCCAGCATCGTGTTGAACGAGGCGGCCAGGCGGGCGACTTCGTCGCGTCGGCCCTGCGGCAGGTCGATGCGCAGCCGGGCGTCGTGCGTCGCCGCGATCCGCTCCGCCGTGGCCGTGAGGTGCTCGACCGGGGCGAGGCCGCGCCGTGACACCCAATACCCGCCGGCCAGGGCGAGCGCGACGCCTGGCGCGCGCTGATCACGGCGAGCATCACGGTCGCCTGCCGCAGCGACTTCGTCGTGGTGTCGAACGCAGCGCCACCTGGAGGGCCTTGTCCTGGCCCGCGGTGTACGGCGTCGTGAGCATCCCGTACACGCGTGCCCCTGGAGGGTGAGGTTCGTGTAGTACGGGGCGTGCGTGCCCGCGGCGACCTCGCGGGTGGTGTCCGTGACGGGCAGCAGATACGGCTGCAGGATCGTCTGGCCGCGTCGGCCGGGACGAGCTGGGCGCAGGCGGGCGCGGCCAGATAGCGGCACTCGGCGGCCCGAGTACGCCAGGCGGCTCGTCGCGGTTCTGTTCGGGTGGCCAGGGTCGCGGCCTGGGTCAGCTGGAGGTCGAGCTGGTGGCCGAGCTCGTGGCGGATGACGGCGTACGCGGCGGCGCACGCCCAGGGTGATCAGCGCGACGGTGGCGCAGGCGAGCAGCGCGAGGCGGGTCCGCAGCGGGAGGCGGCTCACGGCGTGCCGAGCCGGTAGCCGACACCGTGGACGGTGTGCACGAGGCGTGCCTCGCCGGGCGTCTCCAGCTTGCGCCGCAGATAACCCACGTACACGGCGAGGGAGTTGGAGTCGGGCCCGGGTCGCGGCCCCACACCGTCTCCTGGATGACGCCGCGCGGCGAGCCACCTGTCCGGCGTTGCGCACGAGGACCTCAGGACCGCGAACTCGGTGCGGCTGAAGTCGAGCGGGCGTCCCGGCGCGCTGTCCCGTCCCGCGTCGCCGGGTCCAGGACCCAGATCGCCGTACGTGAGGGTGCGGGAGTCGCCGGCTTCCGGTCCGGGAGCGGCGCGGCGCAGTGCCCCGCACTCGCCGCCAGCTCGTCCAGCGCGAACGGCTCACGCAGGTAGTCGCCGGCGCCCGCGTCCCAGAGCCGTCCACGCGCTCGGTCACCGGAGTCCAGGGGCGGTGAGGGACGAGGACGGGTGCGGGTCTCCTATGGCGCGGATCCGGCGGCAGACCGCGAGTCCGTCGAGGACCGGCATCATCACGTCGAGGACCACCGCGTCCGGTTCCCGGCGGGCCAGTGCGGACAGCGCCTGCTGCGCCCGTCGGCCGCGGTCGTGACCCGGTAGCCTCTCGACGGTCAGCGCGTCCGCGACCGCCGAGCGGACGTCCGGGCCGTCGTCCACGACAAAGGATCCGGGCCGCCTCTGTCCTGCGCACTTCCTGCTGTCGCTGGCACAAAGGCTGCCAAAGCCGGCTCTTAAAAGTCTCTTAGACCACTCCGTGACGCTCTCTCCTGTCATGAGAAGCAGCTCTGACAGACCGCCTCGCGAACACCGCTGTCCGTCGTCATCGGCGCGGGGCGGGCACCGGCGGCCACATCTATCCTGGTCTCGCCCCTCGCCGACGCGCTGCGCCGGGCCGTCCGGACGCGGTGATCTCGCTCGTCGGCACCGAACGCGGTCTGGAGACCCGGCTGATACCGCAGGCCGGGTACCGGCTGCACACCGTCGACATGATCCCCTTCGACCCCGCGCTCGGGGCCCGCCGCTATCTGCTCCCGGCGGCGCTGATGAAGTCGGGCGCGCAGTGCCGGGCCATTCTGCGCGAGCAGGGCGCGCACATCGCCGTCGGCATGGGCGGCTACCCCAGTGCCCCTGCCGTCGTCGGCGCCCGCATGGCCGGCCTGCCCAGCCTCATCCACGAGTCCAACGCGGTCCCCGGCCGGGCCAACCGGTTCGCCGCACGCCTCACCCGCACATCGCGGTCGCCTTCGACCGCAGCCGCGCCCATCTTCCGGGCGGAGAAGGGGCGTTGACGACGGGCATGCCGATCGCGGCGTCCTCGCCACCCTCGACCGGACGGCCCTGCGGGTTTCGGCCCGGGCCGCGCTCGGCGTCCCCTGACGGCGCCCGGCTCGTCTCGTCAACGGTGGCGGCAGCCTGGGCGCGGCACGGCTCACCGAGGCGTCGGTGGGCCTGGCGGCACGCTGGCGCGGACGCGACGACGTCCACCTGCTCATCAAGACGGGCCCGGCCGCCCTGGAGGACACGCGCCGCCGCCTCCTCGGCACCCCGGCCGTCGCCGTCCCCTACCTCGACCGGATGGACCTCGCCTACGCCGCCGCCGACCTGGTGGTGTGCCGCGCCGGGTCCGCGACGGTCGCCGAGCCTCGCCACCACGAGGGTGCCCGCGGTCCTCGTGCCCTATCCGCATCGCGCCCGGCGACCACCAGACCCACAACGCCCGGGTGCGGTCCGACGCAGGAGCGGGCTGCTGCTCGCCGACGTGACACCACCGCCGAGGCGCTCGCCGCCCTCGCCGAACCCCCTGCTCGCCGATCCGGCGCGACTCCGCCGCCATGTCGGCAGCGGCGCCCGCAGGACTGCGCACGCCAGGGCGGCCGATCTCCTGGCCCGCCACGTCATCGAACTCGCAGGAACACAGAGGGAGTTGCAGTACTCATGAATGCCACGTCCAGTTGGGCAGACCGCACCGTTCTCGTCACCGGAGCGGAGGGATTCATCGGCTCGACGCTGGTCGACCTGCTGCTCGCGGAAGGCGCGGACGTGCGGGCCTTCGTCCACTACAAGCCGTACGCCGAGAAGGGCCATCTGGCCCATCTGCTCGACGACCCCCGCGTTCAGCTCCTCGCGGGCGACGTCCGTGACCCCGGCCGGGTGTCTGGACGCCGTCGAGGGCTGCGACACGGTCTTCCACCTCGCGGCGCTGATCGGCATCCCGTACTCGTACGACTCACCGGGCGCGTACGTCCAGACGAACGTCGTCGGAACGGAGAACGTGGCGGAGGCCTGGGCCGCCGCCATGCGGTGCGCCGCATGGTTCACACGTCGCACGAGGTCTACGGAACGGCGCGCACGGCCCCGATCGACGAGTCCCACCTCGCTGCAGCCGCAGTCCCGTACTCCGCTTCCAAGATCGGCGCGACATGACGGCACTGTCCCACTGGCGCTCTTCGAACTGCCGGTGACGGTGGTACGCCCCTTCAACACCTACGACCCCGGCAGTCGGCACGCGCCGTCATCCCGACCATCCTGGCCCAACTGCACGCGGGTGCACAGGAGATCAAGCTGGGCTCCCGCACGCCGACGCGCGACTTCACCTACGTGACCGACACGGCGCGCGGCTAGCGGCGGCCGCCGACTGCGACTCCGGGCCCTGCGGGTCCTCCAACCTCGACCGGCCGGGAGATCTCGATCGGCGACTCCGCCCTCGCGCTTGATCGCGGCCTCCGGGCGCGACGCGGGCGGGTAACGGACCCGTCCCGGCTTCGCCTCCCTCGGGCAGCGAGGTCCACAGGCATAGCTGTCCGAGCAACTCCCGGGCGCGGGAGTGGACGGGCTGGGGAGCCGCAGGTGTCGCTGGAGGACGGCCTCAAGCAGACGTCGGAGGTGGCGGCGCACTTGCACCTAGTTCGCCCCGGACCGCTACCAGGTCTGATCGAAGTCTCTCAACTACCGTCGCGGTGACATCGGTTCGGATACGGCGGATGGCCAGTTCTGAACCTGGCGTCCTCGCGGATTTTGGAGACCGCGCGCGCTCGACCGCCGCGCCACACCCGCCACCTGGGCGAGGTTACCCGCCGGCACCCGCATCGCGCTGCCCCTCGCACTGGGCGATGATGTCCCGTCAGTACAACTCCTGTGGGGGGACGATGAACCATCGCACCAATTCCTTCTCGCGGCACTGCTCGCAGCCCGCGGCCCTCGCACTCACCGCCTGCACCGCCGACAACACGCCGGTCGAGGCCGAAGCCCAGGCGGGCCCGACGAAGTCCGGCCGCTGCGCCGTCTCGACGTGAGCACCGCGGAGCAGGGTCACATCCCGCCGGAACCGACCGGTCAGGAGCGCGCATCGCTGCTGAAGATCCTCACGCCGCGGCCAACCCCGACATCGTGAAGTACGGAGGGACAAGGCCGTCGACGCCGCCCGCAAACCTGCGCGCGGCCATCAACGGCGGTGCGGGCAAGCTGGATTGGTCGGCCGGTCGGCGCTTCACGTACAAGGACGTGACGACGCCGACCGCGCAGGGCGCGCAGATCAACTTTGACTCGCTCCAGGCCGAGCAGGTTCTGTCAGTCCTGATCCGTGCGGGGCAGGATGCCCGAGCCAGTCCGACGAGCGCGGCCCGGCCGGCGAGGGCGCCGATCGGGCCGCGGTGCGTGATGGCGCGCGTCAGGCGGTCACCGCGGTCTTCGCGGTGCGCGTCATGCGGAGCGCGGAGACCAGAAGAAAGAACGCCGCCGAGGTGAAGCTAGCGTAGCCCGCGAGGCTGCTCAGTGAGGCGTCGTCGCCGCCGGCCTGGGCGATGAACGAGGCGCCGGCGAAAGCGTGGAGATTGGCGCCGCTGGCGATCATCGCCCACTGGCCGCCAAGACCGCGACGCGGAGAGCGCCGACGACGAGCTGGATCGAGCTCCTGTCGTGATGGCCCTCCAGGCGCCCCAGACCCGCAGGACCGCGGACAGTGCCGGAGGTGGCGGCGAGTGCCAGGCCGATGCCGGGTCATGCGCGCTCAGCGCGATGTTCAGGTGCGTGAGTCGGAGCGGGCCGCCGTTCGCCTTGGCGGACCGGACGTCGACGATCGCGGCCGCCGCGTCGAACGGCGGGTAGATCACCAGCAGGGCACCGCTCGGCGGGCCCAGTCTGGAGGCGACGCTCGAGAAGAGGAGCCCGGCCCACACCGCGGCGAACGCGAAGCGCAGGAAGCTACAGCTTGCGCAGGTACCGCTGGCGCCGGGGTGGTGGAGACGCGATGAGGGTGTCCATGGGAGTGCCTTCCTGGGGTGGGGCGAGGATCCAGCTCTGGCAGCGCGCGACCGTGGCAATCCGTGCCAGGAGAACGTTCTGTCTCCCTAGAAATGATCGCTCACACTGGCCACTCCCGATCAAGCACCGAACGTTCTCCCCGTGTTGCGTAGAGTGGGGACATGACGCGGACCACCACCCACAACGGCGGCGCCGGCAAGACCTCGGAAGCGCGCACGCGGCTGCTCGGCACGGCGACTCCGGATCTTCTACGCGGAAGGCATCCACTCCAGTCGGCGTCGACCGGATCATCGCCGAGCGCGGTGACCCGCGCGACGCCTCTACCGGCACTGCTACCGGCAGGAGGACCTCGTCCTGGCCTACTCGACTTCAGGCCGACCAAGATGATGCGCGGGCAGATCTCCGGCCCTGGAGGACGCCGGATCGGCGGTCGACGCGGTGCGCCATCGCGAGGGCGACGCCACCGTGCGGCATCCGGTCCGAGGGGTTCCGAAGTGCGCGTCTCTCTCAACGCGGTGTCCGAGTACCCGGATCCGGCCCATCCGGTCTCCAGGCCGCACTGCGGCACCGGCAGTGCCCTCTCGACGACCGCCACGGGCCTGCTGGCGCGCATCGGTGACGCTCCCTGCGGACGCCGATGGGCGCCACATGGTCATGCGCTGAGGGACGGCGCGATGGTGGCGCGCGCCTGTTCGACGCGGCGCTGATCTCCGAGACCTTCCTGCGGGGAGTCCGAAGGCATCGTGCAGAGCCGGGTGCGGGCGGCGCCGTCGGTCGGCTGAGTCGGCGGGGCGAGAGGGTCGGCGGTAGCTCCAACCGCCGCCTCGCGCTCCGGCTCTCCTCGTCAGCCGGCCCGGCTCGGCGCCGCGACGCCAGTGAGGCGTTCGGCCTCTGCCCACAGGCGCGCCGCGACGGACCTGTCCCGCGCGCGCTGCGCGCGGGAACCGCCTTGGTCGGGCCGACCATGGCCCAGCGCGGGCCGTAGTAGCCGCCGGGCGTGGTGTCGGGGCTGGTCGCCGCGTACAGGAGGGTTCCGCGCCCCTGCTCCGGGCCCTGGGACGGCACGATCTCGTACAGGATCGTCGACTCGAGGAGGCCGGGGCGGCCGCCGTTCAGGGTCGGGCCGGACGTCATCAGGTTGGTGCAGGTGTAGCCGTGCGCGCGCCGGCCGACACCAGGGAGCCAGCCGTGTTCGGCGGCGAGGTCGGACAGGTGCAGCATCGTACTCCAGCAAGGTCGGCGAGCTTCGAGCGCTGGGCGTGTCAGCGCGGGTAGCTGTAGCCGCGGGCCGACTGCAGGTCGTCGAAGTCGATGCGGGCCCGGTTCGCGGTGCCGCTGCTCATGAGTGGTGCCACTCGCGGGGCGGGTGCGGCGAGCGGCAGGCAGGAGTTTCTCGGACGGTGAGGGCGAACGGGCCGAGGAAGTTGCTGCCCAGCTGGAGTTCGGAAGCCGTCGGTGGTCTCCGTGCGCTGGGGCACGTCTCGCTGACTCCGGCGTTGTTCAGGAGCAGGTCGAGGCGGCCCGGCCCTCGGTGATGAGGTCGCCGGCGAACGAAGGCGGACCGGATCGGTCCGGCCGGCTGGTCGAGGGCGGCGTACCTCGACCTGGGCGCCGGAGATGCGTGGCGAGTGATGTCGGCGCGGGCCTGCTCGCCCTTGGCCGAAGTGCGCACGGCGAGGACGACATGGGCTCCGGCGCGGCCAGCCGCTTGGCGGCCTCCTTGCCGGTGCCGCTGTTCGCGCCGGTGACGACGGCGAGCTTTCCGCGCTGGTCAGACCTGATACATGGCGAACCTCGTTAAGTACTGGCGGTATCTTGTCTCCGTTCCACGGCAACGTACCACCGGTCACTTATCAAAGTACCGCCAGTCTGTAATATGGCTGCGTGACCTTCCAGCGCGCTCGCACCGATGAACAACGCAGTCAGCGACGGCGTCAGATCCTGGACCACCGCGGCCGCGATGCTCACGGAGATGCCGGTCGCGAAGCTGAGCCTGAAACGAGCTGGAGCCGACGCGTGGCACTGGCCAAGGCCAACGTGCTGCGGTACTTCGAATCGCGCGAGGCTGTGCTCCTCGACCTCCTCGACGCCGAGATCCGGGACTGGATCGCCGAACTGGAGACGTCACAGACCGAGCGGTGACGCTGTCGGCGGCGGCACTGCACGGAAGCGCCGCGGAGACCGGCTGGCCGACACGCTGGCCACCTCCATGGCGCGCCGGCCGGTCCTGTGCGACCTGCTCAGCGCCCAGGGCGCGGTCACGAGCACTGCCTATCTCAACCGAGGTCGCCATCATCGCTGCATCCGGCACAAGCGCGCGGCCCGGGACGCCCTGCGATCCCGATCCAGGATCAAAGCTGGCGCCACGTACCCGAACTCGGCGCCGGGGGCTGCCGCCGCACTCTCGTGGAATCGGCCCTGCTGATGGCCATGACGGCGTGGCAGTGCGCGCCCGTCCGGACGCCATGCTCGCCGCGTACGCCACGGGCCGAACTGGCGAGCATGCGGCTGGACCGGACCGACCTGGTCCGCCGGACGACGGCGGTCACCACCTCGGGCCTGCTCGCCCGGCGGGAGCCGTCGGCCTGAGCCGCGGTCTGTGACTTCTCGATCTTTCGGGCGCGATCGAGCAAGATGCGGGTCCAGCCGCCGCTTGCGCGGAACGGCGGGACCCGATCTGAGGAGCATCGGCCGTGGTGTGCACCCGTGCGGACCGGCCTCTCACGTTGGTTCACGGCCGTACGTCTGCTAGTAACGACGCGCGCAAATGCCACGTTCTGCCAAGGGTGCTCTGGGTTGACGGGTCTCCACGACATGGTTTCGGGGCGGCTCACAGGAACCTCATGTTCCGGGCGGCCGATTGTTTTCGAGGCGGTGCATCCGAGGACCGCCCACCGCCGGTAGTAACGGAAAACAGGTGGTCGCCCCAGACCCTGCTGACCTGCCTTGACCAGGCTTCCCGCCGCGCCCCGGCTCTGTTCATTACGGGCTCGTGCAAGGGGCGCTGGCGAAGCTTGACGGCCCTTCGGGGATCTGAGGACACGACAGACACCCCGGGGGAGGGGTGCCTGGTTGCACGCCCGAGCCACCGCTGCCCATGCAGGTCCATCCAGGGCCGTGGGAATGCATAGTCGCGCGTTGATGGGCGAAGGGGAGGTCGTCCCGCACGGGAGCTCGGATGACAGGGGTTCGATGGCGCGCTGCCCGGGGCGCGTGCGGCACGCGGTGACCGTCAGTTTCTCGCCGACCCGTTCGAGCCAGGTCAGGAGGGCCTCGCGGAGGGCGTCGGCCACCAGTGCCGGTGGTGAGGTGGAGGCCCGCGAGGTTGTCGAGTTCGTACGGGTCCGATGCCAGGTCGTACAGCTCGGTCTCGACGTAGTGGACGGCCGCCGCGTCGTGCCACGGATCCGCGTCCGGCGCCGTGACGACGTACTTCGAAGCGGTCCGTGCGCACCGCCCGCGCCACCTGGTCCTCGCTGATCTGAACGAGGACCTCGGGCCGTCGGCCGGGGTCCGTGCCGCCGCCGGTGAGCGGCAGGGAAACGAACGGCCCTGGACGCCGGGTGACGCTTTCGACGCCGGCAGCGGCGAGCAGCGTGGGGCATGAGGTCCGCCGTGCGGGCCGGATGCCCGGACCAGTCCGCCGCCGGTGAAACCGTGCCCGTCAGGGCGAGCGGCACCACCTGAGTGTGTCGCCCGAGCGCTTGTACTGCCGTTGCGGGTGCGGAAGTGCGAGCCGGTCCGCCGTCCACGCGAGGACCGTGTCGTCCGTGAGGCCGAGGCTGCAGGGCGTCGCGGAGCCGGCCGACGCCTCAGTCACCCGGCTTGATCTGGCCCAGGTATCCGGCCAGCGGTGGGCGCCCTGGGGCGCGTGGAGGGGCTGAGCGCCGCGAGGTCGGGCGGCAGCCAACCAAGGCCCTGCTGGTGCGGTGCTGGCATGTCCGGCGCGGGATAGCCTGTCGGCGTTCTGGCAGTGCCCGATGAGCGAGACGAACAGGAGGAGCGGGGCGGTCGCGGTGGTCGGTTATATCCGGATCGCTGCGTGTCGATCAGTGCGTCGGAGCGGTAGTTAGCAGCCGCACCGGCCGGTCCGACGTCGTACAGGACGGTGCGGTACGCGTCCGAGGTGAATTCGAGGGGCCTCGACGCGAGCCACTTCCTGGTAGCCGCCCGCGCCTCCTGCGGAACTGGACCCGGCCTGTTCGGGGCTCCGGCCAGATGCCACTTGCCGATGTAGCTGGTCGCGTACCCGGCCGCCGCGAACCAGCCCGCGAGCGTGGGCAGGTCGGCGCGCGGCAGCCCGCAGGCACGCCCGCGGTCGGCGGTCTGCCCGGTAGCGCCGGAACGCGGCAGGCGCGCAGACTGGGTTGGGCGTGATCGCCTGCTCGATGAGGGTGCCGGGCGATCCGGTCGAACTGTGGCGTCAGTCCGGTGGGTCCGCCGTGCACGCCGGTCGTGTCCCACCGCTGCTTAGTCGGTGAGGATGACGACATGGTGGTTCGGTAGCAGGCGCAAGCAGTCACGCCAGTGGCCGTCGGGACAGGTCGTCGGGGTGCCGGTCGCGGCGGTGGAGGCGCCGGACGCATGCCGTGCTCCGGGCCCGGGCACCGAATTCGGGGACAGGAGCGTGACGTACGGCCGTCGACGCCGAATCAACGTCCCGCCGATAGGGACTGGAATAGCTGAAAGCTGTGGTCGTCGGAGTCGTCGACGCCGTAGTGCCGGGTGGCGTGGTTGTCCCAGATGGCGACGTCGCCGGACGCGCCACCGCCGCGGACGGTGTTCTCGGGGCGCCTGACGCCGCTGGAACAGCTCCAGCAGGTCGCGGGAGTCGCGCCCAGAAATCCTGATCCGCTGCAGCACGAAGTTGCCGAGGAGCAGCGTGCGCTCACCGGTCTCGGGGTGGACGCGGAATGACGGGGTGCTCGGTCAGGAACTTGATCTTGGCGAACACGTCGCGAAGTAAGCGACGGTTCCGGTATTTCGCGTCGGGGCGCAGGGCCGCGTAGCCGTAGTCGTTGGAGTGCACGGCGCGCAGGCTCTCGGCGAGGTTCCGCAGCTGTTCCGGCAGGGTTCTCGTACGCCGTCGTGTGCTGGGCCCACAGGTGTTGCGCCGTACGGCGGATCGTGCGGGCGCAGGGATCGAGAACGCGGTAGGCCGGGACGAACGTCACGTCGCTGTGCCACTGGCTGCAGCACGGCCGCCGTAAACTGGAGTTGATGGGGAACGAGTAACGGCCGTCGGCGGACGGGACGGTGGGGGTGCGCGACCAGGGTGCCCAGCATGGCGGCCGAGGCGCCTCGCGGAGCCGGTGTCGAGGTGGTCCTGGCCGCGGAAGAAGATCGACCCTTGTGGGCGAGGAGGGTGTCGCGGATCTCGGTGACGGTTTCGGGGGGACAGGTCCCCGCCGAGGCGGAGCGCCTTCGATGACGGCAGCCCAGCCGGCCGCTCGAGGTCCGGGCGACTCGTGAGGAGGGTGATGCAGGTAGTGGGTGCAGTGGTGGTCATGAAAGTGCCCTTTCGAGGGTCAGGTACCGAATTCGTTTCTGAGGGCGCCACCCGCAGTACGCGTGGTCCGCTCTGGTGGGAGCGCGCTGGTGGAGTGGATGCCGTCCACGTGTGCGGGGAGCCGCCGAGGGATCACGGGTTCCGCGTCCCACGGGAGTCATGCAGGCGACTCAGGGACAGGCTGCGGGGACACGTCGTCACGGGCGCATGGGTCAGGCGCGTGGCAACCGGTGCCGGACAGCGTCAACCGTCGACCAGACCGCTCCGACGCTGGTCGCGACGCCAAGGAGGGCGCTGGAGCTGGGGAGTTGACGGCCGAGGGGGTGAGCGTCCGTGGTCCAGGAATCTACGGCGCCGTACGTTGGCGGCTCCGCGGCTGGTCGTGGACGCGTAGGCTGCGTGACCGCCGAAGCCGCCCTGCCCTTACTGGGCGCACGAAAAACGCGAAAGCGTTTCACGATAAATGCGAAAACGGTTAAACACCCAATCTGAGGTCCGAAATCCAGTTAATACCG
>NZ_JASERH010000060.1:0-201894 GCF_030766975.1 Streptomyces sp. KL116D
GGGGCACGGCGAGCAGGGCCAGGAGGACCGGCAGGACGAGGCCCGCGCGACTCCGGCGGGGCGGGGCCGGCCGGGCGGTGCGGGGCGGTCGCGGCGCCTCCTGCGCGGGCCTCGGCCCTCGCGTCGCGTCGAGCGGCACCACCGCCATCACGCCCCCCATCGTCGCCTTCGGTCACGGATCAGGCGCAGAGCGTAGCCAGGGGGTGGGCGGGGGCGGTTCGCGGGCGGGGGCGACACGACGTGCGCGGGCGTGCGCGTCCCCCGTTCGGCCCCCGGATCAGGGCCCGCACCCCAGGCACGTAACAGGATGAAGTGGTCGATTCTCGGCGAGAAGGCGGTACGGGCATGCAGTTCGACGACGACGCCAACCTGGACACGTCAGAGGTCCAGGACGTGCGCGGCAGCCGGGTCCCCGGGGGCAAGGCGACCATCGGGGGCGGTCTCGCCGGGCTGATCGCGCTGTTCTTCGGCCTGTTCTTCGGCACGAACGAGTTCGGGCTCTCGTCGGACGACACCGGCGCGCCCGCGACGACGGTGTCGAGCGCGGCGCAGGTGCAGCAGCAGTGCCGCACGGGATCGGACGCGAACACCAAGGAGGACTGCCGGATCGTCGCCGTGGTCAACTCCGTCCAGGACTACTGGCGCCAGGAGTTCCAGCGCCGCAGCGGCAGCTACGGCGCCGCGTCCACGGTGTTCTTCACCAACCGGGTGCCCACGGCGTGCGGGCAGGCGACGTCGGCGGTCGGCCCGTTCTACTGCCCGGGCGACCGGAAGGTCTATCTCGACCTGGGGTTCTTCGACGAGCTGCGGACCAAGTTCGGTTCGAGCGGCGGGCCCTTCGCGCAGGCGTACGTGGTGGCGCACGAGTACGGGCACCACGTGCAGAACCAGATGGGCACCCTGCAGCGCTCGCAGGACGGGCGCACCGGGCAGAACAGCAACGCCGTGAAGGTCGAGCTGCAGGCCGACTGCTACGCCGGCGTGTGGGCGCGGCACGCCACCACGACGCCCGACGAGTCGACCGGCAGGCCGCTCATCACGAGCCTGACCGACGCCGACATCCGCGACGGCCTGGACGCCGCGGCGGCGGTCGGCGACGACCGGATCCAGGAGCGGTTCCAGGGCCGGGTGACGCCCGAGTCATGGACGCACGGCTCGGCCCAGCAGCGCCAGCAGTGGTTCTACCAGGGGTACAGGAGCGGCGACATGGCGCAGTGCAACACCTTCCGGTGAGCCGCGCCCAGGCGCCTAGGCGCCGCCGGTGTGCACCTGGAAGGCGGCCCGGCGGACCGCCTTGGCGAGCGCCGGGTCGGGGTGCGCGGCGGCCAGGGCGACCAGGACCTGGACCGTGCGGGGGTGGCCGACGGCCCGTACCTCCGCGAT
This sequence comes from Streptomyces sp. KL116D, assembly GCF_030766975.1. Taxonomy (NCBI): domain Bacteria; kingdom Bacillati; phylum Actinomycetota; class Actinomycetes; order Kitasatosporales; family Streptomycetaceae; genus Streptomyces; species Streptomyces sp. KL116D. Next base: position 1,384 of record NZ_JASERH010000060.1, read on the forward strand.
CAGCGCGGGCACGGTGGGCTGCACCGCGGACTCCAAGTGCCGTACGAGGAGCGGGGCTTCGCCGTGGTCGGCGACCGCGGCGGCGGTGTCGACCCAGAGCCAGGTGGCCTCCTCCCGGGTGAGCACGGTGTGCACGTCCTCGGGGTCGGCGCCCTCGTACTCGGCGAGCCACAGCAGCGCGTAGGGCCGCAGGTGCGGGTCCTCGGCGGCGCGGCGGACCTCGGGTTCGGCGGGGGCGCCGACGACGCGCAGCGCCTCGAAGGCGAGGCCGCGCAGCAGGGCGTCCTCGCCCCGGGCGCCGTCGAGGAGTTCGGTGATGGCGGTGCCGACGTCGCGGGCGGCGAGCCAGGCCCGGTACTCGGCGCGGGCCGCGTTCGGGCGGAGCCGGGCGCAGCCGCGCAGCATGTCCTCGGCGGACTGCTCGATGTTGCCCGCCGGGGACTGGGCGGCGACGCAGATCTGCTCCAGCTTGACCCAGACCGCCCAACTCCCCAGCGGGGTCAGGGTGGCGTGCCCGTCGGCGTACGTCAGCGCGCCGACGGCGGCGAGGCCGCGCAGCGCCCAGTCGAGCAGCGGCAGGAGCGGGGTGTCCTGCGGCGGCACCGGTTCCGGCTGGGGCCCGAAGGGGATCTCGCAGCGCTCGGTGCGCAGCTCGGTGACGCGCTGGTCGAGGAGGTCGAGGAGCTGGGCCGCCGGGACCGGGTCGGCCATCAGCTGGAGGAACGAGAGCAGCTGCGGCACGGCCTCGACGGCCTCGGCCACCGCGGCGGCCTCCAGGGAGTCCGGCGCCGGGTGGACGAGCGACCACGCGTCGAACAGGGCGACCCAGCCGCGCAGTACGGCGGTGTCGTCGCGGTCCCAGGCGCGCAGCCGCCAGCCGGGGCGCGCGGTGTCGCCGTGCACCTCGACGAGTCCGGCCAGCCGTGCGGTGTCCCAGTCGGCGCGGACCTGGCGCACCGTCAGACCGAGGTCGTCGGCGGCGCGCCGGGCGGTCGCGTCGGAGAGGGTGCCCTTTCCGTCGCCGGCCGCCGTGTCGTTGCCGGGGCTCAGGGTGGCATCCGCCCAGCGGGCCACCCGCACGGCGGCGGCCAGGCCGAGCCGTGCGGTGCGGGCGAGTTCGGCGGGGGGTGGGGTGCCCTCCGGGGGACGCGGCGCGGGGCGGCGGGTCGCTGCGCGCGGGGCGGCGGCGGCCAGGGGCTGGCGGCGTGGGCGGACAAGTCGGAGCCGGGAGTCGCGCGGGGTACGGGACGTCACTGGAGCAGTCTCCAGGGTGACCCTCCGAATTCCCAAACGGGAGCTTCTGTTCGGGGTTCGGTCCGCGGTTCGTGGCGGCTTCCGGTTCGGCGGGCCGACACCGGTCGAACCGTCACATCAACGGCGTGAGGAAGCGTCGCAGGGCCTCTTCGTAGCCCGCCGGGTCCGCGTTCCACATCGCGTTGTGCGGGGCGTCGTCGACGGTGTGCAGGGTGACCAGGTCGCGGCGCCGCTCGGCCAGGCGGCGGGACAGGGACCAGGGGGCGACCTCGTCGTCGGGGCCGTGCACGACGAGCGTGGGGACCTTGAGGGCGGCCGGATCGGCGGCCTCGGCGAGGCGGTCGCCGCTCAGTCCCGTGCGGCCCTGGGCGGCGCGGACCGCGAGCGGCAGCAGCGGGCCGGGGGTGCGGCGGGCCCGGGCGAGGGCGCGCAGGGTCGCCTCCCAGGAGAGCACCGGGGAGTCGAGGACGAGGCCGGTGACGCGGTCGCGCAGCGCGGAGTGGGCGGCGGCGTGCAGGGCCATCGCGGCGCCGGTGGACCAGCCCATGAGGATGACGCGCCGCGCCCCGTAGCGCACGGCGTAGCGGATCGCCGCGTCCAGGTCGCGCCACTCCGTCTCGCCGAGGTGGTTCAGGCCGTCCGGGGAGCGGGGCGCGCCGAGGTCGCCGCGGTAGGCGAGGTCGAGCACCGGGAACTGGTGGCGGTGCAGGAACTCCATGAGGTTCATGGGGTGTTCGCGGGTGGTGCCGAGGCCGTGCACGGTGATGACCCAGGTGTCCCGGACGCCGGGCACGAACCAGGCGGGCAGTGCGCCGAGCTCGCCGGGCACGTCGACGTCGGCGTGGTCGAGGCCGAGCGCGGACTTGGGGTCGCCGATGTGGACCTGGGGCGTGAGCCAGGCACGGGCGCCGGGTTCCAGGACGCCGTGGGTGACCCGCTCCAGTCTGCGGACGACGGCGTCGGCCTCGTGCGGCGCCGACTCGACGACCGGGCCGATGACCGCGTGGAAGCCGTCGCCCGCGAGCCCGTAGGTGCCCGCGCGCCGGGAGGCCAGGTCACGGGTGAGGGTGATCTGGCCGGCCGCGGTGGCGTGGACCGTGAGCCGGGGTTCGGTGGGCAGCGGGCGGCCGGCGGGCGCCTTGAGCGCGGCGTCGCTGGCCAGTCGGCCGGCGGCGATCGCGGCGGCCGAGGCCCCGAGGACGGCGGTGACGGCAGCGGCCGTCGCTTTGGCGGTGCGCACCCGTCCAGTGTCGACGGACGGGCGCGCCGCGGCCAGCGGGGCGGTGGGCAGGGGTGACGGCGGTGGGCCGCCGGGGCGGGTGGGGCGGGATTTCCGTGCGTCACGGGGATGGCGGCCGCTGCCCGTATCCGCTGAGCCGCTCCCCCGCCGCCCGCAGCTGCTCGTCGGTGAGGAGCGACGGGGTCAGCCCGGGCACGGAGTGGGCGGTGAGCCACAGCCGGCACATCCACTCGAGCTGCGCGGTGCGGTCGTAGGCCTGGGAGAGACTGCCCCCGTATGTGACGGTTCCGTGGTTCTGCAGCAGACACCCGGTGCGCTCGGCCAGCGCCATGAGCATGTTCTCGGCCAACTCCTCGGTGCCGTACGTGGCGTAGGGGGCGACGCGGACGGGACCGCCGAGGGCCGCCGCCATGTAGTGGACGGGCGGGAGCTCGGGGACGAGCGTGGACACGGCGGTGGCGTGCACGGCGTGGGTGTGCACGACGGCGCGGGCGTCGGTGTGCCGGTACACGGCGAGGTGCAGCGGCAGCTCGCTGGTGGGTTCGAGGGTGCCCGCGTGCCGCTCGCCGTCGAGGTCGACGGCGACGACGTCGCGCGGGCCGAGCCGGTCGTACGGGACGCCGCTCGGGGTCACCAGGACGATGCCGTCGCCCACGCGCACCGAGACGTTGCCGGAGGTGCCGACGACCAGTCCGTCGGTCACAGTCCTGCGGGCCGTCGCGACCAGTTCTTCCCACGCCTGCTCGAGTTCCGTCATGGCGGGCATCCTGCCAGCCCGCGAGCGCGGCGGGCCGGTGCGGATCCCGGGGATCCGGAAGCCCTCATATGGGCATAGATCCCCTTCTGAGGACGATTGGCTTGGCTTCGACGGGCAAGACGGGATCATCCGGTAATCTCTGGGAGATTTGTCATGCACGTCGCCATCCGGGGGGAAATATGGCTCGTGATCACAAACCGTCCCGCCGTCGCGCCCGCATCGCCGTCGCGACCTCCGTCGCCGCTCTGACCCTGGGGGGAACCGCGCTCGCGGAGCTGCCGGCCCAGGCGGCGGGGAAGCCGAGGGGGCACGACGTCTCGTCGCACCAGAAGAAGGTCAACTGGCAGAAGGCGAGGAACAAGGGGGCCCGGTTCGTCTACGTGAAGGCGACCGAGTCCACGACCTACCGCAATCCCTACTTCACGCAGCAGTACAACGGCGCCCGCAACGCCGGGATCATCCGCGGCGCCTACCACTTCGCCCTGCCGAACAAGTCGTCCGGCGCGACGCAGGCCTCGTACTTCGTGCGCAACGGCGGTGGCTGGCGACGGGACGGCTGGACGCTGCCGCCCGCGCTCGACATCGAGTACAACCCGTACAGCGCGAAGAAGTGCTACGGCCTGAGCAGGTCGAAGATGGTCCGGTGGATCTCGTCCTTCAGCAACGAGGTGAAGCGCAGGACCGGGCGGCGCCCGGTGATCTACACCAACTACCACTGGTGGAAGCGGTGCACCGGCAACAGCGGCGCCTTCGCCACCAACCACGCCCTGTGGCTCGCCCGCTACGACGAGAGCGCGGGGTCACTGCCCAAGGGGTGGTCGTACTGGACGTTCTGGCAGTACGGCAACAGCGGTCGCCTGCCGGGTGATCAGAATCTCTTCAACGGGTCGATGACCCAGCTCAAGAGGTTCGCCCGGGGATAGGTCCGAAGGGCCTTGCCGAGAGTCCCGGAGCCCGAGATTCCGGGGCTTTCGGAGGGTCGGGCCGGGGGCGATCCGGAATGCGTGCCACCGCCACGTGTCAAGCGGAGCGGGGGGCCTCCGGATCGGGTCACCGTGCCGCCCGACCCAGTTCATCTTCCGTTCACCCAGCTTGCCTACGTTCACCGTGCCACTGACGTCCAACCGAAGCCTGGGTAAATGGAACACATCACGCTGCTCCTTGCGATCGTGATCGTCACCGCGCTGGTTTTTGATTTCACCAACGGTTTCCACGACACCGCCAACGCGATGGCGACGACCATCTCGACAGGCGCTCTCAAGCCGAAGACGGCGGTGGCCATGTCCGCCGTGCTCAACCTCGTCGGCGCGTTCCTCTCCGTGGAGGTCGCGAAGACCATCTCCGGCGGCATCATCAACGAGGACGGCCTCAAGACAGAGGTCATATTCGCGGCGCTCGTCGGCGCCATCCTCTGGAACCTGCTGACCTGGCTGGTCGGCCTGCCGTCCAGCTCCTCGCACGCCCTGTTCGGCGGCCTCATCGGCGCCGCCGTCATGTCGATGGGCTGGTCCTCGGTGAACGGCGGCACCGTCGTCACCAAGGTGCTGCTCCCCGCGGTCGCCGCACCGATCGTCGCCGGCCTCGCCGCGATGCTCGCCACGCGCCTGACCTACCGCATCAGCAAGAAGACCGACCAGAAGGCCACCGCCAAGGGCTACCGCGCCGGGCAGATCGCCTCGGCCGGCCTCGTCTCGCTCGCGCACGGCACGAACGACGCGCAGAAGACGATGGGCATCATCACGCTCGCCCTGATCACCGGCGGGGTCATCGCGCCCGACGCCGACCCGCCGCTGTGGGTCATCGTCTCGGCCGGCATCGCCATCGCGCTCGGCACGTACCTGGGCGGCTGGCGCATCATCCGCACCATGGGCAAGGGCCTGACCGACCTGCAGCCGCAGCAGGGGTTCGCCGCGCAGACCAGCGCCGCGACCGTCATCCTCGCCTCGTCGCACCTGGGCTTCTCGCTCTCCACCACGCAGTCGTGCTCCGGCGCCGTGATGGGTTCGGGTCTCGGCCGCAAGGGCGGCGTGGTCCGCTGGTCCACCGCCAACCGGATGTTCGTCGCGTGGGGCCTGACCCTGCCGGCCGCCGGTCTGGTCGGTGCGGGCGCCGAGTTCCTCACCAAGCAGGGCCCGTGGGGCATCGGCCTGACGGCCGCGCTCCTGGTCGCCGGTTCCGCGGTCATCTGGAAGCTCTCGCGCCGCAACTCCATCGACCACCGGAACGTCACCGACGACGAGGTCGGCACCCCGGCCGCCGCCGAGGAGCCCGCGGGCGTCGTGACCACGGCCATCGCCGCCGTCACCCCGCCGCCGGCCGGCACCCTCACCACCGAGGAGTCCGCGGTCGCGGCGGAGGTCAAGGCGACCATCCCCGCCCCGGCCCCGGCCGACCCCGCGCGCCCCGCCGGCGCCACGCTGTAAGGAAGCAGGACCAGCTATGAAGATCGACTGGGCAGCTCTCGGCTCCGTGTTCGGAGTCAGCCTCGTGGTCACCGTGGCCCTGGTGGGCCTGTTCACCCTCGGCATCGTCGGCCTCTCCAAGAAGGAGGCCGCGGCGGAGCGGGGCGGGTCGGCCGCGGCCGTCACGTCCGGTGCGTACCTCTGCTTCGCGCTGTGTGCGGCGGCTGTGGCGTACGGGATCTATTTGATCGTCGCGTGATCGGAGCCGGTCCGCCTTCACTTGTCGAACGCGAACCGGCCGGGACAGCACCCGAGCGGGGTGCGGGACGTACGGCGTCCCGCACCCCGCTTTCGCGTTCGAGTCGCCGCCGGAACGGGCACGCATGCCGGCCACAGGCGACGGGTGGGAATGGCGGTACTTCGCGGCCGCCGCTCACGGACTCGACCGCACCGATGGTGCTGGTGATGCGCCTGGCACGGGAGTGACGGACTCCGGCGGCCCCGGCGGCCCGGCCGCACCCGAACCCACGGGCACCGGCGGCGAGCCCGGCGCACCGGTGGACGGGGCCTCGTACGGCGTCGTGGTCATGCACGTGTCGGACGACGACGGCCGCACCGAGCGGGCGGACCGCGGACCGCTCTCCGTCTGCCGGTTCCAGCCTAGGGACGCCCGGTTTTCGACACCTAGAGGAAACCCGGCCCTGTGGCGCGGCCACGCATCCCGTTGTGGACCTCCCCACACTCACCCACCCCAGGTCAACAGCAAGTTGACGCACCTTCTCGGAGCGTGGTGGACTTCCCCCGCCATATACGGCAGCAGTTGAGGAAGCCGGTGCGAATCCGGCGCGGTCCCGCCACTGTCAGTCCCCTTCGTGAGGGGGCGAGCCAGGAACTCACGCTGTCGGTCTCGTCGAACCAGGGCGTGGACACCCTGAGTGAGGACAACCACCGCCATGTTCGCCCTTCGCGGCGCCGGGCGGGCCGAGCGCGTGTATGCGTGCGGGGCCGCCGCAGGACTCCTTGCCGATCTGCTGCTCGGCGATCCGCGCCGCGGGCACCCCGTCGCCGGTTTCGGCCGGGCCGCGGGCGCCGTCGAGCGGCTGCTGTGGCGGGACCACCGGGGCTGGGGCGCCCTGCACACCGCCGTGTGTGCGGGCGGGGCCACCGCCGTCGGTCTGGCCGCCGCGCACGCCGTACGCCGCTCCCCCGCCGCCTCCGTCGCGCTGACGGCCGCCGCGACCTGGGCCGTGGTCGGCGGGACCTCGCTGGGCCGGGAGGCCCGGGCGGTCGGGTCCGCGCTGGAGGCCGGCGACGTGGCACTGGCCAGGGAGTTGCTGCCGCGCCTGTGCGGCCGGGACCCGGCCGGTCTCGACGCCGACGGGATCGCCCGGGGCGTCGTCGAGTCCGTCGCCGAGAACACCTCCGACGCCGTCGTGGGCGCGCTGGTGTGGGGGGCCGTGGGCGGAGTGCCGGGGCTGCTCGCCTTCCGCGCCGTGAACACGCTCGACGCGATGGTCGGGCACAAGTCCGCGCGGTACCGCAGGTTCGGCTGGGCCTCGGCCCGGCTCGACGACGTCGCCGGATGGCCGGGAGCCCGGCTGACCGGGGCGCTCGCCGTGCTGGCCGGGGGGCGTCCGCGCGCCGCCGTACGGGCCTGGCGGGCCGACGCGCACCGGCATCCGAGCCCGAACGCCGGGGTCGTCGAGGCCTCGTTCGCGGGGGCGCTCGGGGTGCGGCTCGGCGGGACGTTGTCGTACGGGGGCAGGGTCGAGCACCGGCCCGTCCTGAACGCGCCGGGGCGCGCGGTCGAGGTGCGTGATGTGGAACGGGCCGCGCGGTTGTCGCGGCGGATCGGTCTTGCGGCGTGGGGAGTCTGTGTGGGCGGGCGGTTGCTGTGGAGGCTTCGATGACCGGGCGCAAGGGCGGCGGGCTGCTCGTCGCGGGCACCACCTCCGACGCGGGGAAGAGCGTCGTGACCGCCGGGATCTGCCGGTGGCTGGTGCGCCAGGGCGTGAAGGTCGCGCCGTTCAAGGGGCAGAACATGTCCCTCAATTCGTTCGTGACGCGGGAGGGCGCGGAGATCGGCCGCGCCCAGGCCATGCAGGCGCAGGCCGCCCGGGCCGAGCCGAGCGCGCTGATGAACCCGGTGCTGCTCAAGCCGGGCAGCGACCGGAGCAGTCAGGTCGTGCTCATGGGGAAGCCCGTGGGCGAGTTGAGCGCGCGGGGCTATCACGGCGGGCGGCAGGCGGCGCTGCTGGACACCGTCGTGGGGTGCCTGGAGGAGTTGCGGGGCAGTCATGATGCCGTGATCTGTGAAGGGGCGGGCTCTCCCGCCGAGATCAATCTGCGCCGCACCGACATCGTGAACATGGGCATCGCGCGGGCCGCGCGGCTGCCGGTGCTCGTCGTCGGCGACATCGACCGGGGCGGCGTCTTCGCATCGTTCTTCGGGACGACGGCGCTGCTCGCGCCGGAGGACCAGGAGCTGATCGCCGGGTACCTCGTGAACAAGTTCCGGGGCGACGTGACCCTGCTGGAGCCGGGCCTCGACATGCTCGAGTCCCTGACCGGGCGGCCGACTTACGGAGTGCTGCCGTTCCAGCACGGGCTGGGCATCGACGAGGAGGACGGCCTGCGGGTGTCCCTGCGGGGCACGGTGCGGGAGTCCGTGGTGGCGCCGCCGGTCGGCGAGGACGTGCTGCGGGTCGCCGTGTGCGCGGTGCCGCTGATGTCGAACTTCACCGATGTCGACGCGCTGGCCGCCGAGCCGGGTGTCGTGGTGCGGTTCGTGGACCGGGCCGAGGAGCTCGTCGACGCGGACCTGGCCGTGGTGCCGGGGACCCGCGGGACCGTCAGGGCGCTGGAGTGGCTGCGGGAGCGCGGGCTTGCCGACGCGCTGGTGCGGCGGGCCGCCGAGGGGCGGCCGGTGCTCGGGATCTGCGGCGGCTTCCAGCTGCTCGGCGAGCGCATCGAGGACGAGGTGGAGTCGCGGGCCGGGGTCGTGGACGGGCTCGGGCTGCTGCCCGTACGGGTGCGGTTCGCCGCCGGGAAGACGCTGGAGCGGCCGGTGGGTTCGGCGCTCGGCGAGCACGTCGAGGGCTACGAGATCCACCACGGGGTCGCCGAGGTGCTGGGCGGGGACCCCTTCCTCGACGGGTGCCGGGTCGGCGCCGTGTGGGGCACGCACTGGCACGGGTCTCTCGAATCGGACGGGTTCCGGCGGGCGTTCCTGCGCGAGGTCGCCCGGGACGCGGGGAGACGGTTCGTGCCCGCGCCCGACACGTCGTTCGAGGCGCTGCGCGAGGAGCAGCTGGACCGGCTCGGCGATCTGGTGGAGCGGTACGCCGACACCGACGCGCTGTGGCGGCTGATCGAGGGCGGGGCGCCCGCCGGGCTGCCGTTCGTGCCGCCGGGGGCCCCGACGTGAGCGCGTCGATGCCCGCGTCCCGCGGCACGGCCGCCGACCGGCACAGCCCCGCGCCCCGCACGGGACGCGCCGAAGACCATCTGGAGGGTCGATGACCACGCCGTACCCGTTCACCGCCGTCGTCGGTCAGGACGATCTGCGGCTCGCCCTGATCCTGAACGCCGTGTCGCCCGCCGTGGGCGGTGTGCTGGTGCGCGGCGAGAAGGGCACCGCCAAGTCCACGGCCGTACGCGCGCTCTCGGCGCTGATGCCGGACGTCGACGTCGTCGCCGGCTGCCGGTTCTCCTGCGACCCGGGGGCGCCGGATCCGCAGTGCCCGGACGGGCCGCACCCGGACACGCCCGGGACCGCGCGGGCCGCGCGGATGGTCGAGCTGCCGGTCGGCGCGTCCGAGGACCGGCTCGTCGGGGCGCTCGACATCGAGCGGGCGCTCGCGGAGGGCGTGAAGGCGTTCGAGCCGGGGCTGCTGGCCGACGCGCACCGCGGGATCCTGTACGTCGACGAAGTGAACCTGCTGCACGACCACTTGGTGGACCTGCTGCTCGACGCGGCCGCCATGGGCGCCTCCTACGTCGAGCGCGAGGGCGTCTCCGTCCGGCACGCCGCGCGCTTCCTCCTCGTGGGGACGATGAACCCCGAGGAGGGCGAGCTGCGCCCGCAGTTGCTGGACCGGTTCGGGCTGACCGTGGAGGTCGCCGCGTCCCGGGAGCCGGAGCAGCGGGTCGAGGTCGTCAGGCGGCGGCTCGCCTACGACGACGATCCGGAGACGTTCGTCGCCCGCTGGGCCGAGGCGGAGGCCGAGGTGCGGGAGCGGATCGTGGCCGCGCGGGAGCTGCTGCCCCGGGTGACGCTCGGGGACGGGGCGCTGACGCAGATCGCCGCCACGTGCGCCGCGTTCGAGGTGGACGGGATGCGGGCCGACATCGTGATGGCCAGGACCGCGACGGCGCTCGCCGCGTGGGCCGGGCGCGCCGAGGTCCTCGCGGAGGACGTGCGGCAGGCCGCGCTGCTCGCGCTGCCGCACCGCAGGCGACGCAATCCGTTCGACGCGCCGGGCCTCGACGAGGACAAGCTCGACGAGACGCTGGACGAGTTCGGGCCCGACGACGACCCGGAGCCCCCCGACGGTCCTGACGGCGGGCCCGACGACGGCGGCTCCGGTCCGGACGGTGGCGGCGGGGTGCCGCCCCAGGCGTCCGAGCCGTCCCAGCCGTCGGAAGCGTCCGAGCCGGCCGGTGAGAGCGGCGGGGAGTCCCCGGAGAGTCCTGCCGAGTCGCCCGCCGAGGCCCCCGCGGCCGGTGCCGGCGGCCGGCAGCAGCAGGCCGTGTCGGCCGGCGACCCCTTCCGTACGAAGATGCTGAGCGTCCCGGGTCTGGGTGACGGCGCTGCGGGGCGCCGGTCCCGGGCCCGTACCCAGCACGGCCGGACGACGGGGTCGACGCGGCCCCGCGGCGCCCTCACGAAGCTGCACCTGGCGGCGACGGTGCAGGCCGCGGCGCCGCACCAGCGGGCCCGCGGCCGGTCGGGCCCCGGGCTCGTCGTGCGCCGCGACGACCTGCGGCAGGCGACCCGCGAGGGCCGCGAGGGCAACCTCGTGCTCTTCGTGGTCGACGCCTCCGGGTCGATGGCGGCGCGGCAGCGGATGGGCGCGGTCAAGGGCGCCGTCCTGTCACTGCTGCTCGACGCGTACCAGCGGCGCGACAAGGTGGGGCTCGTGACGTTCCGGGGCACGGGCGCCGAGGTGGCGCTGCCCCCGACGTCGAGCGTGGACGCGGCCGCCGCCCGCCTGGAGACCCTGCCGACCGGTGGCCGCACGCCGCTGGCCGCCGGACTGCTCACGGCGCACGAGGTGCTGCGGGTGGAGCGGCTGCGGGATCCGGCGCGCCGGCCGCTGCTGGTGGTCGTGACCGACGGGCGGGCCACCGGCGGCCCGGAGCCGGTGCAGCTGGCCGGGCGCGCGGCGGGGCTGCACGCCGTGGAGGGCACCGCCTCCGTGGTGGTCGACTGCGAGTCGGGCCTGGTCCGGCTCGGGCTCGCCCAGGAGCTGGCGGGTCGACTCGGCGGCACGGCCGTCACGTTGGACGAGCTGCGGGCCGACGCCATCGCCGGCCTCGTCAAGGACGTACAGAGCACACACGGAACGCCGAACCACACCAGCAGGAGGGCCGCCTGATGCCGCAGGGACAGCCGAGTGTCGTACCGGACGACGGACTGACGACGCGTCAGCGCCGCAACCGTCCGCTGGTGTTCGTGCACACGGGCATCGGCAAGGGCAAGTCGACGGCGGCCTTCGGGCTCGCGCTGCGCGCCTGGAACCAGGGCTGGCCGATCGGGGTGTTCCAGTTCGTCAAGTCGGCGAAGTGGAAGGTCGGCGAGGAGAACGCGCTGAAGGTGCTGGGCGCCTCCGGCGAGGGCGGCACCGTCGACTGGCACAAGATGGGCGAGGGCTGGTCCTGGGTCCAGCGCGACGATCAGGCGGACAACGAGGAGAAGGCGCGCGAGGGCTGGGAGCAGGTCAAGCGGGACCTGGCCGCCGAGACGTACAAGCTGTACGTGCTCGACGAGTTCGCCTATCCGCTGCACTGGGGCTGGATCGACGTCGACGAGGTCGTGCAGGTGCTGCGCGACCGGCCCGGCACCCAGCACGTCGTCATCACGGGCCGCAACGCCCCGGAGAAGCTGGTGGAGTTCGCGGACCTCGTGACCGACATGTCGAAGGTGAAGCACCCGATGGACACGGGTCAGAAGGGCCAGCGAGGCATCGAGTGGTAGTGACCGTTCCGCGGCTCGTGGTCGCCGCGCCCGCCTCCGGGTCCGGCAAGACGACGGTGGCGACCGGGCTGATGGCCGCGTTCGCCGAGCGGGGGCTCGCCGTGTCGCCGCACAAGGTGGGGCCCGACTACATCGACCCGGGCTACCACGCGCTGGCGACGGGCCGGCCCGGCCGCAACCTGGACGCGTACATGTGCGGGCCCGACCTCGTCGCGCCGCTCTTCGCGCACGGCGCGCAGGGCTGTGAACTCGCCGTCGTGGAAGGCGTGATGGGCCTCTTCGACGGGGCGTCGGGCGAGGGCGAGCTGGCGTCGACGGCGCACGTCGCCAAGCTCCTGAAGGCGCCCGTCGTCCTCGTCGTCGACGCGTCGTCGCAGTCGCGGTCGGTGGCGGCGCTCGTGCACGGCTTCGCGTCCTTCGACCCGGAGGTCCGGCTCGCGGGCGTCATCCTGAACAAGGTCGGCTCCGAGCGCCACGAGCTGCTGCTGCGGGAGGCGCTGGAGGAGGTGGGCGTCCCGGTGTACGGGGCCCTGCGCCGCACCCCGCAGGTCGCCACGCCGTCCCGGCACCTGGGCCTGGTCCCGGTGGCCGAACGCAGCACGGACGCGGTGGACTCGGTCCGTGCGTCGGCGGCGATGGTCCGCGAGGGCTGCGACCTGGAGGGTTTGCTGGCGCTGGCAAGCACGGCTCCCCCTCTCCACACGGAGGCATGGTCCCCGACTCCTTCAGGGGCGCGGGGCAGTGTCGATCAGCGGCTCCGCCGCGGGGCGCGACCAGCCACGACGGACCCGCACCCGCCCACGAACCCGGTGGTGGCCGTGGCAGCAGGCGCAGCCTTCACCTTCTCCTACACGGAACACACGGAGCTCCTGCGGGCGGCGGGTGCCGAGGTGGCCCCGTTCGACCCCTTGCACGACGAGTCCCTCCCGGAGGGCACCGCCGGGCTCGTGATCGGCGGCGGCTTCCCCGAGGTCTACGCCCCGGAGCTGTCCGCCAACGACCGGCTCCGCAAGCAGGTGGCCGAGCTGGCCGCCGGCGGCGCCCCCGTGGTGGCGGAGTGCGCGGGCCTGCTCTACCTCGCCCGCTCCCTCGACGGCCGGCCGATGTGCGGGGTGCTGGACGCCGACGCCACGATGACGGGCCGGCTCACCCTCGGCTACCGCGACGCCGTGGCCCTGACCGACAGCCCGCTCGCCGCGGCGGGGACCCGGCTGCGCGGTCACGAGTTCCACCGCACCGCCCTGGAGCCGGGCGCCGGGCCGACGCCCGCGTGGGGCATGCGGCTCCCGTCCCGGCGGGTCGAGGGCTTCGTGCAGCAGGGCGTGCACGCCAGCTATCTGCACACGCACTGGGCGGCGCTGCCCGGCATCGCCCGGCGCCTGGTCGAGTGGTGCGGCACTCCGTGAGGTCAGCCCGCGAGGCCCACCACGAGCCAGATGAAGGCCGCGCCCGCGACCGTGCACAGCAGGGTCGAGCGGGCCGGATGGTCGTGGTGGGCCTCCGGCAGGATCTCGGCGGCGGCGAGGTACAGCAGCACACCGCCGAAGAACCCCAGATAGCCACCGAGCAATTGCTCCGGAATGGTGAACAGGAGCGTCGAGGCCGCGCCCACGACGGGCGCCACCGCGTCCGCGAACAGCATCATCAGCGCCTTGCGGCGGGCGTTCCCGTACAGGCTCGTGAGCGTGTACGTGTTGAACCCGTCGGCGAAGTCGTGGGCGATCACGGCGAGCGCCACGGCGAGGCCCATGCCGCCGCCGACCTGGAACGCGGCGCCGATCGCCATGCCGTCCATCAGGCTGTGCCCGACCATCGCGGACGCGGCCGTCAGGCCCACCTCGGGGACCCGGCCGTTCGCGTGCTCGTCGGCGCCGTGCGCGGCCTGCCGCTGGGCGAGGAGGTGTTCGAGGACGTGCGCGGCGAGGAACCCGGCGACGAACAGCAGCAGCGCCGCCGGCACTCCGAACACGTCGCCGCCGGCCGCGTCCAGCGCCTCCGGCAGCAGGTCGAGTCCGACCACGCCGAGCATGAGTCCACCCGCGAGACCGAGCACCAGGTGGCGCCGGTCGGTGACCCGTTGCGCGGTCCAGCCGCCGACCAGGGTCATCACAAAGGCGCCGAGCGCCACGAACACCGCCATGGGCCCTTGCTAACCCATCCGACCCCCGCGCCGCACGTCCTGACCGCTTCCGGACGTGTCGGCCGGGTCGTGGTCGGGGTCGGCGCCCGCGCCGGGGTGGCGGCCGACGAGGTGCTCGGTCTGGTCCGGGCGGTGCTCGCCGAGGCGGGCGCCGGTGCCGCGGACCTGGTGGCGCTGGCGACCGTCGACGCGAAGGCGGCGGAGCCGGGGATCGTGCGGGCGGCGGAGGTGCTCGGGGTGCCGCTGGAGACGTATCCGGCGGAGCGGCTCGCGGCGGTGCCCGTGCCGCATCCGTCGGAGGGGGTGCGTGGCGCCGTCGGCACGCCGTCCGTCGCCGAGGCCGCCGCGCTGGTGCGCGGGGGGCGGCTGCTCGTCGCGAAGCGGGTGTCGGCCGGGGCGGGCGGGGCGCCCGGCCGGGTGACGTGTGCGGCGGCCCGGACCGGGTAGGGTCCGGTCCTCGCTCGCCCCGTTCCCCAACTCCCCTCTGAGATACACCCGTTCGCAAGGAGCTCGTCCGTGCACACCCCTCCCCCGGCCCTGCTCGCCGCACTGGAGCAGCGGCTCGACGACGTCCTGGGCGGCGGTGCCCGCACCCCCTACGACCGGGCGGGCGTGACGGTGCTCCTGGTGGGGGCCGGCTCGGCCGACCCTGCCGTCAATGCCGAACTCGTGGCGGCGGCGCGGCTGTTGTGGGAGGGCAGCGGATACGCGGGGGTCGAGACGGCGTTCGTGTCGGGGGCGGCGCCCGATGTGCCGTCGGGGCTCGACCGGTGCGCGGCGCTCGGTGCGCGGCGGGTCGTCGTGCTGGCGTGGCCGGGCTCGGCCTCCGAGCGGTGGGCGGCGCAGGCGGAGGGGTGGGCGGCCGCGCACCCGGAGGTGTCGGTGGAGCGGGCGGCCCCGCCGGAGGAGCCGGTGGCGGTCGGCGACGGCCCGGATCTGCGGCACCACGGGGACGCCGAAGTCCGGGACGACGGCGAGAAGTTGACGGATCTCGCGGTGAACGTGCGCACGGGTACGCCGCCGCGCTGGCTGCGCGAGCGCGTCATGGGTTCGGTGGAGGGGCTCGCCGCGTATCCCGACGGGCGGACGGCGCGGGCGGCGGTGGCGGCGCACCACGGGGTGCCGGTGGAGCGGGTGCTGCTGACGGCGGGGGCGGCGGAGGCGTTCGTACTGCTGGCGCGGGCGCTGCGGGTGCGGCGGCCGGTCGTCGTGCATCCGCAGTTCACCGAGCCGGAGGCGGCGCTGGCGGACGCCGGGCATGCGGTGGGGCGGGTGCTGTTGCGCGAGGAGGACGGGTTCCGGCTCGATCCGGCGCTGGTGCCGCCGGACGCGGATCTGGTCGTCGTGGGGAATCCGACGAACCCCACGTCGGTGCTGCATCCGGCGGACGTGCTGACGCGGCTCGCACGGCCGGGACGGTTCCTGGTGGTCGACGAGGCGTTCATGGACGCGGTGCCGGGTGAGCGGGAGTCGCTGGCCGGGCGGACGGACGTGCCGGGGCTCGTGGTGCTGCGGAGCCTGACGAAGACGTGGGGGCTCGCGGGGTTGCGCATCGGGTACGTGCTGGCCGCGCCGGAGGTCGTCGCCGCGCTGGAGGGGGCGCAGCCGTTGTGGCCGGTGTCGTCGCCTGCGCTGGTGGCGGCGCAGGCGTGCGTGTCGGAGCGGGGGGTGGCGGAGGCCGCTGCCGCCGCGGTGTCGGTCACGGGTGACCGGGAGCATCTGGTGGGTCTGTTGCGGGAGTTGGCGGGGGCCGGGGTGTCGGTGGCCGGGCCGGCGGAGGGGCCGTTCGTGCTGGTGCGGGTCCCGGGCGGCCGGCTGGTGCGGGAGCGGCTGCGCGGGGTCGGGTTCGCGGTGCGGCGGGGCGACACGTTTCCGGGGCTGGGGCAGGACTGGGTGCGGGTCGCCGTGCGGGACCGGGAGACGAGTGCGCGGTTCGTGGCGGCGCTGGCCGGAGTGCTGGCCGGCTGACGGGCACCGGGGGTGCGCGCCGGTGCCGCCCTCGCCGCGGGCTCAGGAAGAAGTGACGATCTGCGGCCGCAGCGGTGCGAGCCGGTCGGCGATCGTCGCGATCAGCTCGGCGGAGACGCCCGCCTCCGTCAGGGAGGCCGCCAGATGGGTCACGACGCGGTCGAAGTCGCCGTCGGCCAGGCCCAGTTCGGCATGGGCCTCGCCCACGGGACGGCCCTGGT
Source organism: Streptomyces sp. KL116D (assembly GCF_030766975.1). Lineage (NCBI taxonomy): Bacteria > Bacillati > Actinomycetota > Actinomycetes > Kitasatosporales > Streptomycetaceae > Streptomyces > Streptomyces sp. KL116D. The sequence continues at coordinate 17,565 of NZ_JASERH010000060.1, forward strand.
ACGCCTCGGGGCCGCCCAGCGCCGTCGTGATGAAGGCGCGCTGGTGGGCCTTGAGGGCGGGCAGCGCCGTGGTCCGGAAGTGGGGTGCCAGGTCGTCGTCCGCGAGGACCTTGGCGTAGAAGAGGTCGACCACCGCGGCCACGGCGGGGGCGCCCCCCACGGTCTCGTAGAGGGACGGGGACGCCGGTCCGTCATGGGGATCAGTCATGACGATCGAACGTATCTGCGGAATCCGGCATTCGGAAGCCGGTGCCGGAACACCGCCCCCACGGCAGCGCTCCGGCACCGGGAGACCCACTAGACCCGGGAGCGGCCCCGGCGGGCCATCGCGACCGCGCCGCCGCCCGCCACGAGGAGGACGATCGCACCGCCCGCGACGTACGGCGTCATGGAGTTGCCGCCGGTCTCCGCCAGGTCCGCCTTGGCGGGTGCCGCGACCGGCTTGTCGGCCTTGGCGCCCTGGGGCTGGACCTCACCGGGCTCCGCGGGCTTCGGCGAGGCGGGTGCCGGGGCCGCCTTCGGGGCCTCGCAGGTGGCGCCCGCGAGGGTCACCTCGCCGTTGACCTCGGCCACGTTCAGCTTCAACGGGTTGACGGAGACCTTGAGTTGGAGTGCGGAGGCCGCCGCCGTCGTGGAGGTCGTCGATGTGTTGGACAGGCCGAGCGTCACCTCGCCGACGCCGGGCACCTCGACCTCGGTCGTGCCGCCCGTGGACAGCGTGACCTTCTTGCCGAGGACCGTGACGGAGCCGAGCAGGTTCGACTCGGCGACCGGCTTCTTGCCCGCCTCGCACAGCGCCTTGGAGGTCACCTGGTCGACCTCGATCAGGGAGAGCAGCGGCAGGCCGGGGACGTGGATCTTGGCGTGGGCGAGCTGGGTGAAGCCTTCGGCCTTCTTGTCGTCGACCGTGGCCCTCGCCTTCGCCACGTCGGCCTGCAGCACGCTGAACGGCTGTCCGCCGTCCACGCCGTCGAGCTTCACGGTCAGCGCGGTCTTCTCGGCGCTCGCGGGGGCCTGCACCTCGTTCAGGGAGACCTTCAGCGGGACGTTCACGGTCTTGTTCAGGAGCGAGACGTCCAGGCCGGTGCGGAGCACGACCGCGCCGGCCCGCCCGCCGTGGTCGCCGGTCGCCGCCGCCGGGCCGGCGGCGGCGAGCGCGACGGGTCCGGCGGCGAGCGCGGTGGCGGCGGCCGTCGCGACGAGACGGCGGGCGGGCGTGGTCAGGGCGGTGGTCAGGGTGAAGCTGGGCATGCTGGTGGGACCCCCAGGAACATGGGACAGAAAAGGACATGGAACAAAGGACAGAGGACCGGGGAACCGCGATGCTGTCGGGGCGGGCGCCATGGGGACAGCGCGCGGAGCCGCCGACAGCGCCGACCGGTCATCGATGAAGGAATCTTTACGCACTGAGAGTGAACAGGCCACAACTGGGCGTGAGTTCACCCCAAAGGGGGGTTTCCGCGCATGTCTTCGAATCCAGGGGCTCGCTTGTTCCTTGAAGTCCCTCTGAACCCAGCCGAACCGCACGGCCCCGTTGACATGCCCCGCGCGGCCGAGTTGTGTGCAACGAGCAGCGGGACCCGCAGGTCACGCTGCGTCAACTCGCCCGTTCCTTACCGGATCCAGGAGACCGATGCCGCGCAACGTCGTTCTGATCACCGCCGACCAGTGGCGCGGCGACTGTCTGTCCGGGGCCGGGCATCCCGTCGTCCGTACGCCGTACCTCGATCAACTGGCCGCCCGTGGCGCCCGGTTCGAGCGCGCGTACACGGCGGTGCCGTCGTGCATCCCGGCCCGGGCCGCGCTGCACACCGGTCTGGCCCAGACCTCGCACGGCCGCACCGGCTACCGGGACGGCGTGCCGTGGGAGTATCCGGTGACGCTGGCCGGTGAGTTCGGGCGGCACGGGTACCAGACGCGGGCGATCGGGAAGCTGCACGCGTATCCGGAGCGGAACCGGATCGGTTTCGACGAAGTCACCCTGCACGACGGTTACTTGCACGCGGCCCGCGACCGGCGTACCGATCCGCGCTGCCACGACGACTACGCGGCCTGGCTGGAGCGGCAGCCCGGCGGCGGCGACTACACGGACCACGGGCTCGACTGCAACAGCGTGGTGGCGCGGCCCTGGGACCGGCCCGAGCGGCTGCACCCCACCAACTGGGTGGTGACGGAGGCGATCGACTTCCTGTACCGCCGGGATCCGACCGCGCCGTTCCTGCTCCACCTCTCCTTCCACCGGCCGCATCCGCCCTACGATCCGCCGCGCTGGGCGTTCGAGCAGTACCTGGACGCGCCCGCGTACGAGCCGGTGGTCGGGGACTGGGCGGACGCGCTCGAAGGATGGCGGGACGACGCGCGCGCGGACGCCAACTACGCGACGTACGACGGCCGTACGGCGCATCGGGCCCGCGCGGGCTACTACGGCCACATGTCCCACATCGACCAGCAGGTCAACCGGTTCGTGCAGGCGCTCGGCGAGTTCCGGCTCGCCGACGACACGTGGATCTGCTTCACGTCGGACCACGGCGAGATGCTCGGCGAGCACCGGTTGTGGCGGAAGGCGTATCCGTACGAGGGGTCGGCGCGGGTGCCGCTGATCCTGTCGGGGCCGGGTGGGGAGCTGCCCGGGGGGACCGTGGTCGGTGCGGACACCGTGGCCGAGCTGCGGGACGTCATGCCCACGTTGTTGGAGTGTGCGGGGCTCGGCGTGCCGGACGGGCTCGACGGTCACAGCCTTCTCGCGGCGGCGCGGGGCAAGGAACTTCCCTCCCCCCGGCCCTACTTGCACGGTGAGCACGCTCTGTTCGGGGAGTCGATGCACTGGCTCACGGACGGGCACGCCAAGTACGTGTGGTTCTCGGGTGAGGGGCGTGAGCAGCTCTTCGATCTGGACGCGGATCCGCAGGAACGGCACGATCTCGGGCCCGCGTCGCCGGGTGAGCTCGCTGTGTGGCGGGCGCGGCTCGTGGCGGAGCTGATGGGGCGACCGGAGGGGTACGTCGCGGCGGGCCAACTGGTCGCGGGCCGCCCCCCGACGGACCAACTGCCTCCCGGCTGGGCGCCGGCCGCGTCTACCGGGCCGACCAGGGCCTGAGCGGCCCTTGCCCGAAACCCCGACTGCGTCTGCCGGGCTGGTCTCTCATCGGCCCCTGCAGGCCGGTGGCACTCCTCGCGCAGTTCCCCGCGCCCCTAAAAACCCGACTGCATCCACCACCCTGAGCTCTCGTCGCGGCCTGCGGGCCGGTGGGGGCTGGCCGCGCAGTTCCCCGCGCCCCTGAGATGCGCACTTCGTGCGGCATCTCCCCGCCCGGGGAAGGCTGCGCGTCAGCGCATGCCTTCAGGGGCGCGGGGAACTGCGCGAGAAGCCCCACCAGGCCGCAGCCCGCGACGAGACACCGGTCGGGCAGACGCAGTCGGGTTTCCAGGGGCGCGGGGAACTGCGCGAGAAGCCCCACCGGGCCGCAGCCCGCGACGAGACACCGGTCGGGCAGACGCAGTCGGGTTTCCAGGGGCGCGGGGAACTGCGCGAGAAGCCCCACCGGGCCGCAGCCCGCGACGAAAGACCGGTCGGGCGGACGCGGTCGGGATTTCAGGGGCGCGGGGAACTGCGCGGCCAGCCCACACCGGAGCCGCGGACACCGTCAGACGCGCACCGCTAACCCACCACCGCGCCGCGCAGCACGACGCGGCGGGGTGCGGCGAGGACGGTGACGTCCGCTCGGGGGTCCGTCTCGTACACGACCAGGTCCGCGGACGCGCCCTCCTCCAGGCCCGGCCGCCGAAGCCACGCCCGCGCGTCCCACGCCGTCGCCGAGACCGCCTCGACGGGCGGGATGCCGGCCCGGACCAGCTCGGCCACCTCCCCCGCGACCAGCCCGTGCGCCAGGGAACCCCCCGCGTCGGTGCCGACGAAGACCGGGATCCCGGCGTCGTAGGCGTCGCGGACCGTGTCGTAGCGGCGCTCGTAAAGCCGCCGCAGATGCGCCGACCAGCGCGGGAACTTCCGCTCGCCGCCGGCCGCGAGATCCGGGAACGTGGCGATGTTGACGAGGGTCGGGACGATCGCGACGCCGCGCTCCGCGAAGAGCGGGATCAGCTCGTCGGTGAGGCCCGTGGCGTGCTCGATGCAGTCGATGCCCGCCTCGACCAGGTCCCGCAGGGAGTCCTCGGCGAAGCAGTGGGCCGTCACCCGGGCACCGAGCCGGTGCGCCTCGGCGATCGCCGCCTCCACCGCGCCGCGCGGCCAGCACGCCGTCAGATCGCCGACCTCCCGGTCGATCCAGTCGCCGACCAGCTTGACCCAGCCGTCGCCGCGCCGCGCCTCCTGGGCGACGTACGCGACGAGGTCGTCCGGCTCGATCTCGTGCGCGTAGTTGCGGATGTAGCGGCGGGTGCGGGCGATGTGCCGGCCGGCCCGGACGATCCGGGGCAGGTCGTCGCGGTCGTCGATCCACCGGGTGTCCGACGGCGAACCGGCGTCGCGCAGCAGGAGCGTGCCCGCGTCGCGGTCGGTCAGGGCCTGCTTCTCGGCGGTCTCGGCGGGGACGGGTCCGTGGGCGTCGAGGCCGACGTGGCAGTGCGCGTCGACGAGTCCCGGCAGCGTCCAGCCCTCGACCGTCGTCACGTCGAGGCCCGTCGTGCCGGGGCGGTCGTACGTGATCCGGCCGCCGATCACCCACAGTTCGTCGCGCACGTCGTCGGGTCCGGCCAGGACCCTGCCCTTCACGTGCAGCACCTCGCGGTCGCTCATGGCACTCATGAGCGCAGCCTATGGGGGCGGTGGGTACGCTCGTCAGCGGCATCCCGTCCGAACCCGTGACCGAAGAGAGCACCACCGTGACGCATCCGTTTCTCGATCTGGCCCCGCTGAGCGCCGCACACTTCGCCTCCGTCGAGGACCGCGTGGCCCGGCTGATGGACACGTCGCAGGACGTCGTGATCATGCAGGGCGAGGCGCTGCTGCCGCTGGAGGGTGCGATCCGCGGGACGGCGGGTCCCGGCACCGTCGCCCTGAACGTGATCACCGGACCGTACGGGCAGACCTTCGGCGACTGGCTGCGCGACTGCGGTGCCACGGTGCACGACCTGGCCGTGCCGTTCCACACCGCCGTCACCGCCGAGCAGGTGCGGGAGGCGTTCGCCGCGCACCCCGACATCGACTTCGTGTCACTGGTGCACGCGGAGGCCGCGACCGGCAACACCAACCCGGTCGCCGAGATCGGTGAGGTGGTGCGGGAGCACGGCGCGCTGTTCTACCTGGACGCCGTCGCGTCGATCGCCGCCGAGCCGGTGCTGCCGGACGCCTGGGGCGTGGACCTGTGCGTGATCGGCGCGCAGAAGGCGATGGGCGGCCCGGCCGGCGTCTCGGCCGTGTCGGTGAGCGCCCGGGCCTGGGAGCGGATGGCCGGCAACCCGCAGGCGCCGCGCCACTCGTACCTGTCGCTGCTCGACTGGAAGCAGCGGTGGATCGACGGCGGCCGCAAGGCGCTGCTGCACGCGCCCGCGCAGCTGGAGATGCTCGCCCTCGAGGCGTGTGTCGAGCGGATCGAGAGCGAGGGTCTGGACGCCCTGATGGCGCGGCACGCGAGCGCCGCGGCGGCCACCCGGGCCGGCACGCTCGCCCTGGGCGGCGGGCTGGAGCCGTACGTGCACGAGGCGAAGGACGCGGCGCCGGTCGCCACGACGCTGCGGGCGCCCGCCGGGACCGACGCCCGGGAGCTGGTCGCCAGGGCGCTGGCCGTGGACCCGGTGCTGCCGCTGGTCGCGGGCGGCGGCGCGCTCGCCCAGGAGATGATCCGCGTCAACCACTACGGCCCGCAGGCCACGCGCGGCGTCGTGCAGTCCTCGCTCGCGGCGCTCGGCGGGGCGCTCGCGGAGGCCGGGCTCGCGGTCGACCTCGAAGGGGCCCGCAAGGCGGTCGCCGCCGCCTGGCAGTAACCCCGCCGGTCCCGTCAGTCCCGTCTGCGCACACCCACATCGGCGCCGCCCATTCAGGGCGGCGCCTTTGCATTTCCGCAGACATTCTTCAGGCATTTTTCATGTGTTTATTGGAGGCAGCTTCACGTTCTGCTTCTGCCCGCTTTTTCGGGCCGTAAACGCAAAGATTTCAACAACAGGAAACGACGTAATTCGGACGCGTCTCGTGACGGTTTCCAGCTTGTGACGCACTCCACACCTAGATCACTTTGCACCTTTTGACCCGAGCAAATGCCCCCATAACGCGGACGCCTCGCGCGCAGGCTCACCCGCGCGCGATAACACAGACGGGCTCCTGCCGTAACCCCTCCCGCAGATGCAATCCCAAAAATTGCTCGGTAAATTCAATTCGCATGACCGCCGCACAAGCGCAATTCCAGCTCGACCATCCAGGCGTGGCCGACGGAGCCGCGATCTGGCGTATCGCACGTGACTCCAAGGTGCTCGACCTCAACTCGTCCTACAGCTATCTGCTGTGGTGCCGGGACTTCGCCGCCACCTCGGTGGTGGCCCGCGACGAGGCGGGCTCGATCGCCGGGTTCGTCACCGGATACGTCCGGCCGGAGCGACCGCACACGCTCGTCGTGTGGCAGGTCGCCGTGGACGCGGCCCACCGCGGCCGCGGCCTGGCCGGCGAGATGCTGGACGGGCTGACCGCCAAGGTCCTCGGCGCCGGGCGGCCGGTCACGACGGTCGAGACGACCATCACTCCGGACAACTCGGCGTCGCAGGCGCTGTTCCTGTCGTACGCCCGCCGGCACGGTGCCGGCGTGGAGCGCACCGTCCTGTTCGACGCGGGGCTGTTCCCGGACGACGGGCACCTGCCCGAGGAGCTGTACCGCATCGGTCCGCTGGCCTGAGCGAACTCAGACCCCACCCTCCGCCAACCCCCCTCAACTCCCCTCCCAAGAGGAGCATTTGCTGTGACCATCACCCAGCCGGACCTGAGCGTCTTCGAGACCCTTGAGTCGGAGGTGCGCAGCTACTGCCGCGGCTGGCCCACCGTCTTCGACCGGGCCCAGGGCAGCCGCATGTACGACGAGGACGGACACGAGTACCTCGACTTCTTCGCGGGTGCGGGCTCGCTCAACTACGGCCACAACAACCCGGTGCTGAAACGCGCCCTGATCGACTACCTGGAGCGGGACGGCGTCACGCACGGTCTCGACATGTCGACCTCGGCCAAGCGCAACTTCCTGGAAGCGTTCCAGAACATCGTGCTGCGCCCGCGTGACCTGCCGTACAAGGTCATGTTCCCGGGCCCGACGGGCACCAACGCCGTCGAGTCGGCGCTGAAGCTGGCCCGCAAGGTCAAGGGCCGCGAGTCGATCATCTCGTTCACGAACGCCTTCCACGGCATGTCGCTCGGCTCGCTCGCGGTGACCGGCAACGCGTTCAAGCGGGCCGGCGCGGGCATCCCCCTCGTGCACGGCACGCCCATGCCGTTCGACAACTACCTCGACGGGCAGACCCCGGACTTCATCTGGTTCGAGCGGCTCCTGGAGGACTCCGGCTCGGGTCTGAACACCCCGGCGGCCGTGATCGTCGAGACGGTGCAGGGCGAGGGCGGCATCAACGTGGCCCGCGCCGAGTGGCTGCGCAAGCTCGCCGACGTCTGCGAGCGCTGGGACATGCTGCTGATCGTCGACGACATCCAGATGGGCTGCGGCCGCACCGGTGCCTTCTTCTCCTTCGAGGAGGCGGGCATCACACCGGACATCGTGACCGTTTCGAAGTCCATCAGTGGGTACGGGCTTCCCATGTCCCTGTGCCTGTTCAAGCCGGAGCTCGACATCTGGGAGCCGGGCGAGCACAACGGCACGTTCCGCGGCAACAACCCCGCGTTCGTGACGGCCGCCGCCGCCCTGGAGACCTACTGGACCGACGGCCCCGCCATGGAGAAGCAGACCCTGGCACGCGGTCAGCAGATCGAGGAGACGCTCAGCGCGCTGCGCGCGGAGTACCCCGAGGACACCGTCGAGTACCGCGGCCGCGGACTGGTCTGGGGCATCGAGTTCCGCGACAAGGACCGGGCGAACAAGGTGGCCAAGCGCGCCTTCGAGCTCGGCCTGCTCATCGAGACCTCCGGCCCCGAGAGCGAGGTCGTCAAGCTGCTTCCGGCGCTGACGATCACGCCCGAGGAGCTGGACGAGGGGCTGCGCACGCTCACCCGGGCCGTGCGCGAGACCGCCTGACGCACCATCAGGGGTGCGGGCATCCCCCTCATGACGTAGAAGAGAAAGGCAGCAACTCACCGTGATCGTCCGTTCGTTCAAGGAGATCGAGAACACCGACCGGCACGTGAAATCGGCGTCCGGCACCTGGGAGAGCAAGCGCATCGTCCTCGCGAAGGAGAGGGTCGGCTTCTCCCTGCACGAGACGATCCTCTACGCGGGCACGGAGACCGACATGTGGTACGCCAACCACATCGAGGCCGTGCTGTGCGTCGAGGGCGAGGCCGAGCTCGAGAACCGGGAGACCGGGGAGAAGCACTGGATCGAGCCGGGCACGATGTACCTCCTGAACGGCCACGAGCGCCACACGCTGCGCCCGAAGACCGACTTCCGCTGCGTGTGCGTGTTCAACCCTCCCGTGACCGGACGGGAGGACCACGACGAGAACGGCGTCTACCCGCTGCTGACCGAACCCGAGGAGGTCTGACCCGTATGAGCACCGACCTGTACCCCACCCGCGGCAGCTCCGAGGTGGCGACCCCGCGTGTCGACCCGGTCGTCTGGTCGGCGCCGGGGGCCCGCGGTCCGATCCGCCAGTCGGACCTCGCGGCCTTCGAACGGGACGGCTTCCTCTCGATCGAGGAGCTGGTCGGTCCTGACGAGATCGGCACGTACCAGGCCGAGTTGAACCGGCTGATCTCCGATCCCGCGATCAAGGCCGACGAGCGTTCCATCGTCGAGCCGACGTCGCAGGACGTGCGCTCCGTCTTCGAGGTGCACAAGATCAGCGAGGTGTTCGCGAACCTGGTGCGCGACGAGCGCATCGTGGGGCGGGCGCGGCAGATCCTCGGTTCGGACGTCTACGTCCACCAGTCGCGGATCAACGTCAAGCCGGGCTTCGGCGCGAGTGGCTTCTACTGGCACTCGGACTTCGAGACCTGGCACGCCGAGGACGGTCTGCCGAACATGCGGACGGTGTCCGTCTCCGTCGCGCTGACGGAGAACTACGACACCAACGGCGGGCTCATGATCATGCCGGGCTCGCACAAGACGTTCCTCGGCTGCGCGGGTGAGACGCCGAAGGACAACTACAAGAAGTCGCTGCAGATGCAGGACGCTGGCACGCCGAGCGACGACGCGCTGACCAAGTTCGCCGACCGGCACGGCATCCGCCTGTTCACCGGCAAGGCGGGCTCGGCGACGTGGTTCGACTGCAACGCCATGCACGGCTCGGGCGACAACATCACCCCGTTCCCGCGCTCGAACGTGTTCATCGTGTTCAACAGCGTGGAGAACGCGGCGGTGGAGCCGTTCGCGGCACCCGTGCGGCGCCCGGAGTTCATCGGGGCACGGGACTTCACCCCGGTGAAGTGAGGCTCACCCGCGGACGAGTCGGGACAGCAGTCGGGGCGGGACCGTGCACGGTCCCGCCCCGACTGCTGTCCCGGGGGACGGACTACCGGGTGGGGTAGTCCGTGTAGCCCTTCTCGTCGCCGCCGAAGAACGACGACGGGTCGGGGGTGTTGTACGGGCCCTCGGTCCGCAGGCGGTCCGGGAGGTCGGGGTTGGCGAGGAACAGGGCGCCGAAGGTGACGACGTCGGCGAGACCGTCCTCGATCAGGGTGAGCGACGTGTGGTCGGTCGGGCCCTCGGTGAACGCGTTGAGCAGGAAGGTGCCGCTGAACCGCTTGCGCAGGTCGGCGGTGACCTCGCGGACGTCCGGGGTGGCCTCCAGGACGTGCAGGTACGCGATGCCGAGCGGTTCGATCTCCGCGAGCAGCGCGTGGTAGACCTCGGCCGTGTCGGTGCCCGGCATGGAGTTGTACGGGTTCAGCGGGGAGATGCGCAGTGCGGTGCGCTCGGCGCCGATGGCGGCGGCGACCGCCTTGACCACCTCGGCGGCGAACCGGGCGCGGTTCTCCGCGCTGCCGCCCCACTCGTCGGTGCGCAGGTTCGCGCCGGGCGTGAGGAACTGGTGGATCAAGTAGCCGTTGGCGCCGTGCAGTTCGATGCCGTCGAAGCCGGCCTCGATCGCGCCGCGGGCCGCGTCCGCGTAGTCGGCGACGGTGGCGCGGATCTCGTCGGCGGTCAGCTCGCGCGGGGCGACGAAGTCCTGGAAGCCGTCGTTCGTGAAGGCCTTGCCCTCGGGGGCGACGGCCGACGGCGCCACCGGCAGGCCGCCCGCCGGCTGGAGCGACGGGTGGCTGATCCGGCCCGCGTGCATGATCTGGGCGAAGATCGTGCCGCCCGCGGCGTGCACGGCGTCGGTCACCTTGCGCCAGGACGCGATCTGCTCGGCGCTGTGCAGACCCGGGGTCCAGGCGTAGCCCTGGCCGGCCTCGGAGGGCTGGATGCCCTCGCTGATGATCAGGCCCGCGGACGCGCGCTGCGCGTAGTACTCGGCGGTCAGCTCGGTGGCGATGCCGCCCTCACCGGCCCGGCTGCGGGTCATCGGGGCCATGGCTATGCGGTTGGGGAGCCGGCGGCCGGCGAGGTCGTGGGAGTCGAAAGCGGTGGTCATGGCTACTCCGATCAACAGGATCAGGGAATTATGTGGTCGGCCAATCAATCGCGCTGACGCCACTGTAGCGCATTAATTGGTCGACCAAGGTAATCTCTGGGTGAAGGACCGACCAGCCGCCCGCAGGAGCCCTCATGACCAAGCCCGACGACCCCGTCTGTACCGATCACACGCCCCTGGCCGCCCGCGGCGGACCGGTCAGCCTCGCGCTGGCCCGGGTCGCCCGGCTGCACCGCACCGCGGCGGGACGGAGGCTGCGCGGGCTCGGCCTCTACCCGGGGCAGGAGTTCGTGATGATGCACCTGTGGGACCAGGGGCCCGTGCGGCAGTCGGAGCTGATCAAGGCGGTCGACCTCGATCCGTCGACGGTCACCAAGATGCTGCAGCGCCTGGAGCAGTCCGGGCACGTGACGCGCTCCCCCGACCCGCGGGACCGGCGCGCGGTGCTCGTCGAGGCGACCGAGGCGAGCTGTCGGCTGCTGGAGGACGTGGCCGGGGTCTGGGCGGCCCTGGAGGAGCAGACCCTGGCCGGGCTCTCCGGGCCGGACCGCGCGGAGTTCGTGCGACTGCTCGGCCTGGTGGAGGGCAACCTCTGCACCGAGGCCGGGGACTGCCCCGACTGACGCCGGGAAGAACCGCCGCTCAGAGCCAGGCGAGCCGTGCCGCCTGGTCGAGGACGGACCGGGCGGCGTCCTCGTCGCCGCCGACGCTCCTCGGGACGGTGCCGGGGGTCGCCCTGCCGCCGATCAGCAGACAGAAGTCGAGGGAGTCCAGGACGAGTTCGGCGCGCACCGGCTCGCCCTCCGCGCCCACGATCCACTCCGTGGTGCGGCCGGCGTCGGTGACGGTGAGGGCGACGGTCGGGGCCTGCGGGCCCAGGGCGAGACCGAGGATCCGCACGGCGAGCCTGACCAGGCGCCACAGGTGCGCGGCGGGCGGCGGCGGGACCGGGCGGTCCAGGGCGCGGCCGATGTCGTCGGCGTGGATCCAGGTCTCGAAGGCGCGGACCAGGAAGTGGTCGGCGACCGGCAGCCGCACCCCCAGCAGGGTCGCGGCGCGGGCGGCCTGTTCGCCGTCGTGCGCGGCCGGGGTGGCGAGCAGCGCCGCGGCCTGCTCGCGCCAGGTGGCGACGGTGGCGTGCGGCGGCCTGGCCCGCTCGTGGGCGATGACGCGCTGGGTGCGGGTCGCCCAGGCCGTGCGCCACCGGTCCCCCGCGGCGGGTGCCGGGGCCGGGGGTTCGTTGGCCGGGAGACCCAGGTGCACGGCGAGGTGTTCGTCGGCGGCGACGAGGTGCGCGACGGTGTCCTGCACGCTCCAGTCGTGGATCACCGGCGTCCCCCAGCGCAGACCGCTCTCCGTGAGCTCGACGAGCAGCGCCTGCAGGGCCGCGACCGCGGCGGCGTAGGGCTCGGCGTGCGGGCCGGTGCGCGGCACGGGCGGTCGACGGGCGAGGGCCCGGGCGAGGATCTGGTTCATGGGGTGCGACCCGGAAGACGGTGCGGCGGACTCGGCCGGCTCGGCGGAGGCCGGAGCGGTGGGGGCGGGGCCGTCCAGGTGACGGACCGTGGTGCGGAGGCGTTCCGCCTCCGCCGCGCACTCCTCGCAGTCCGCCAAGTGGGCCGGGACCAGGCGCTGTTCGGCGGGCGGCAGGGCGTGCACGGCCCAGGCGCCGAGGAGTTCGCGTACCGACGCGTGGTCGTGGGCGTCCGTCGTCATGTCACGCACCCCTCTCGTAGGCCGGGTCGGGCGGGTCCGCCAGGGTTTCGGCCAGGCGGTGCAGGGCCGTGCGCAGGCGGGTCTTGGCGGTGCCTTCGGGGATGCCGAGTTCGGCCGCCGCCTGACGGTACGTCCGGCCCGCGAAGTACGCCAGGTGCACCACCTGCCGTTGCGGCAGCGGGAGTTCGGCCAGGGCCGAGTGGAGGAGGAGGCTGCGCTCGCGGTCCACGACCCGTTCGTCGGGGCCGGGCTCGGCGGCCGGGATGGCGTGCAGGACCTCGTCGTCGGCGGCGGCCGCCTTGCGGTGCCGGGCCTCGCTGCGCACCCAGTCGACGGCGCGCCGGTGCGCCAGCATGGACAGCCAGGTGCGCAGCGAGCCGCGGCGCGCGTCGAAGGCGTAGGGCCGGGTCCACAGGTGGGCGAAGACCTCCTGGGCGACGTCGTCGGCGGCGCCGGCCGAGCGGGTCACCCGGACGGCGACGCCGCGGACCAGCCCGCCGTAGGTGTCGTACACCTCGGAGAGCGCGCTCTCGTCGCCGTAGACGAGGCGCTGGTGCAGATCGGCGTCGCGCGTCCGTGGGCCTGTCCGGTCCACCGGGTCGGTCGGGTCAGTGCGAGCCACCGGCACCACCACCTTCAGGCCCCTTCCTAGCGTCCGGCGGGACCGGACGCCAGGGGGCGGGCCGGCTTCAGCCGGTGAGTGCGTCGAGCAGCCGGTCGACGTCGGCGACGGTGTTGTACAGATGGAACGAGGCCCTCAAGTTCCCCGCCCGGTCGGAGAGTTCGATTCCGCGCTCGTGCAGCGCGGACTGGCGCGCGCCGAGTCCGGGGACCGACACGATCGGGGAGCCGGGCGCCGGGACGGGCTCGTGCCCCAGGGCAGCGAGGCCGTCCCGGAACCGGTCGGCCAGGGCGAGGTCGTGGGCGCGGATCGCGTCGGGGCCCAGCTCCTCGACGAGGGCGAGGGAGTGCCGGGCGCCCGTGTACGACAGCAGGCCCGGCGTCTCGTCGAACCGGCGGGCGGAGCGGGCGAGTTCGGTGACGGGGCCGTAGCAGCTGTCCCAGGGGCGCTCCCCCGCGACCCAGCCGCCGAAGACCGGGTCGAGGGACTCCAGGTCCTCGGGGCCGACGAAGAAGGCCGCGCCGCGCGGGCAGGTGAGCCACTTGAAGGCGACGGAGGAGACGTAGTCGGCCGCGGCGGCGTGCTCGGCGAGCGGGAACCAGCCGGCGGCCTGCGAGGCGTCGACGTAGAGACGGGCGTCGTGGTCCCGGGTCGCGGTGCGCAGCGCGGCGAGGTCCGCCACGCGGCCGTCCGCCGACTGGGCCGCGCTGACCGCGACCAGGGCCGTGCCGGGCCGGACGGACTCGGCGAGCGCGTCCAGCGGCACGATGCGCACCTTGAGGTCACGGCGCACGTGGAAGGGGTTGATCGTGGAGCTGAACTCGCCCTCCGCCGTGAGGACTTCGGCCCCCTCGGGCAGCGATGCGGCGATCAGGCCGGTGTAGACGGCCACGGAGGCGCCCGTCGCCACGCGGCCGGCCGGCACCCCGGCGATCCGCGCGAAGGCGGCCCGCGCCTCCTCCACGTCGGTGAACAGGGAGTCGATGGGGCCGCCCTGCGCCATGGCGGTGACGGCGTCGCGGACGGCGTCCGCCGCCCGCCCGGGCAGCAGGCCCGAGCTGGCGGTGTTCAGGTAGGTGGTGGCGGGGGTGTACTGGGCGCGGACCAGTTCCAGGTCCAGGACGGGGCCGTGGTGCTCACCGGAGGTCTCCATGGCACCACTGTGCCCCGCCGCCAACTACCCGTCCATTGCGAATAATTGAGCAGTATCTCTAAGGAACCCTTATCAGTGCTGGTCAGGCACCCGGGACCGCGCAGCCGCCGGGGCCGCAGGCGTCGCCGCCGCCGGCGCTGTCGATGACGGTCAGCGGGGAGCGGGCGCCCCAGGCCTGGGTGAGGGCCTGGGTGAAGACCTCGGCGGGCTGGGCGCCGGAGACGCCGAACTTGCGGTCGAGCACGAAGAACGGCACGCCGTTCGCGCCCAGCTCGGCCGCCTCGCGCTCGTCGGCGCGCACCTCGTCCGCGTAGGCGGTGGGGTCGGCGAGGACGGCGCGCACCTCGGCCTCGTCGAGACCCGCCTCGACGGCGAGCCGGACGACGTGCTCCTCGTCGGCGAAGACGGAGCCCTGGTCGGCGAAGTTGCCGCGGTACAGGGCGTCGATCATGGCGTCCTGGACGCCCTTCTCGTGCGCGAGGTGGAGCAGCCGGTGCAGGTCGAAGCTGTTGCCGTAGTCGCGGCCCTCGGTGAGGTAGGGCAGGCCGAGGGCTTCGGCCTGCTGGCCGAGCCCCTTCTCGTTGGCCGCGGCCTGGGCCTCGCTGATGCCGTACTTCTTGGCGATGTGCGGGACGACGAGCCCGGTGTCGCCCTTGGCGATGGTCGGGTCCAGCTCGAAGGACCGGTGCACGACCTCGACCTCGTCCTTGTGCGGGAACGCGTCGAGGGCCTGCTCGAACCGGGACTTGCCGATGTAGCAGAACGGGCAGTTGATGTCGGTCCAGATCTCGACGCGCATGGGGGTCTTCTCGCTTCAGCCGGTGTCGTACGGGCGCAGGTCCACCCTGCGTCCCTGGTACAACCGGATGCCCCCTCCGCTCATTCCCGACGCCCACCCGCGCCCCCGGAAGGGGCGCGGGGAACTGCGCGACCGGCCCCCACCGGCGGACAGCCGACCGTCAAGAGCCGTCGCGCAGCCCCTGCGGCCAGTTCGGGCGGAACTCGATGCCGTCGTACGTGACCACGCACCCCTCCCCCACCGGGGACTGCGCCAGGAAGCCCACGTGGGCCGCCGCCGCGGACTTCTCGTCACCGAGGGAGAAGATCCGGACGAAGGTCCACTTCTCGCCGTCGAGCGAGGCGTGGAACGCGAACGCGGCGCCGGTGCGGCTGATCCGCAGCCAGACCGAGGACCCGGCCACCACGAAGGCGTTCGCGTCGTCGGAGTGGCCGCGGGTGACGACCGTGCAGATCGTCGGCTCGTCCGGGGAGCGCTCGAAGCAGAGCTTCGCCCACTCCCGGTCCCCCACGTGCAGGTAGAGGACGCCCGCGTCGAACGCCGCCTCGAAACCGACCGTGACCCGGGCGATCAGCTGGAAGTCGCCGACCGGCGCCCCGAGCAGCCGGGGCGCGTCGGAGGCCGGTTCCAGCGCGTCACCGGTCGGCGGCACGAAACGGTCCTGGCGGGGACCCGCCCAGCCGGTGAGGGCCCCGTCCTCGTACGACCAGTGGCCGTCGGGGCCGTAGGTGCGCAACGGGAAGGGCAGCTCGGGGAGTTGGAGTTCCATGCCCTCAGTTTTCCAGGCGGCCGTCGTAGCGGCGCGGCAGCCCCAGCGGGTTGTCGTCCCGCAGCTCCGGCGGCAGCAGCGCCTCCGGCGTCGTCTGGTACGAGACCGGGCGCAGCCAGCGCTCGATGGCGGTGCCGCCCACCGAGGTGGAGGTGGAGGTCGTCGCCGGGTACGGGCCGCCGTGGTGCTGGGCGGGGGCGACGGCGACGCCGGTCGGCCAGCCGTTGACCAGGACGCGGCCGGCCACCGGGGTCAGCTCGGCGAGGATCTCGGTGCCCCGGCCCTCGCCCGCGGCCTCGCCGGCCGACAGCTGGACGGTGGCCGTGAGGTTGCCGGGGAGGCGGGAGAGGACCGCGGTGATCTCGTCGGCCGTCTCGTAGCGGGCGACGACGGTGACCGGGCCGAAGCACTCCTCCAGGAGCAGGTCGTGCGGGCCGCCCTGCTGGGCGAGGTGCCCGGCCGGGACCGTGAGGAAGCCGGGGCTGACGGTGTGCTCGCTGCCCGCGCCCGGGGTCACCGGGGCGTCCACGTCCGGCAGCTCGGCGCGCGCGGCGACACCGGCGATGAAGTTGTCGCGCATGCGGTGGTCGAGCAGCACGCCGGCCGCGGTGTCGCTGACGGCGGCCGTGAGCGACTTGACCAGGCTGTCGCCCGCCTCGCCGCGCGGCGCGAAGACCAGGCCGGGCTTCACGCAGAACTGGCCGACGCCGAGCGTCATGGACCCGGCCAGACCGGTGCCGATCTGCTCGGGGCGCTCGGCCGCCGCGGCCTCGGTGATCACGACCGGGTTCAGGGAGCCCAGCTCGCCGTGGAACGGGATCGGCACCGGGCGGGCCGCCGCCGCGTCGAACAGCGCCCGGCCGCCGCGCACGGAGCCGGTGAAGCCGGCCGCCGCGACGAGGGGGTGCTTGACCAGCTCGACCCCGGCCTCGAAGCCGTGGACCAGGCCGAGCACGCCCTCCGGGATGCCGTGCTGGACGGCGGCCCGGCGGATCACGGAGGCGACCAGCTCGGAGGTGGCCGGGTGGTCGGGGTGCGCCTTGACGACGACCGGGCAGCCGGCCGCGAGGGCGCTCGCCGTGTCGCCGCCGGGGACGGAGAAGGCGAAGGGGAAGTTCGACGCCGAGTAGACGGCGACGACGCCCAGCGGGATCTTGTAGCGGCGCAGGTCCGGGATCGGCGGCGTCGCCGTGTCGTCCGGGTGGTCGATGACGACGCCGAGGAAGGCGCCCTCGTCGACGATGTCCGCGAACGCCCTCAGCTGGAAGCAGGTGCGGGCGAGTTCACCGGTGAGCCGGACGGGGCCGAGCGCGGTCTCCGCGTCCGCGGCCTCGACCAGGTGGTCCTTGGCTTCGTCGAGCAGGTCCGCGGCCGTGCGCAGGAACGCGGCGCGGACGGTGCGGTCGGCGAGGGCGGCGCGGGCGTCCTGGGCGGCACGGACTGCCTGGTCCACTTCCTGGGCCGTGGCCTCGACCGCAACCTGTTCCCGCTGCTTCCCGGTTCGGGGGTCGACACTCCAGACTGGTGCTGCTGCCACGACTGCCACGACGGATTTCCTCCAGCTTTTCTCGCGGCTCGCAGGACGGGCCCCGAGGGTCGTTCGATATACTGAACGCTGTCTCTGATGATGAACTCTACGGAGACTATTTCTCGTCGAACGAAGGGGTCAAGGGCGATGTCGGCAGGCGAGACGGGGGCGGCAGCGGGCGCCGGAGCGGGTGGCGCACAGGTCAAGTCGGCGGTGCGCACGGTCGAACTGCTCGAATACTTCGCGGGGCGGCCCGGTATGCACTCCCTGGCCGCGGTCCAGGAGGCCGTGGGATATCCCAAGTCCAGCCTGTACATGCTGCTGCGCACGCTCGTGGAGCTCGGCTGGGTGGAGACCGACGCGACCGGGACGCGGTACGGGATCGGGGTGCGGGCGCTGCTCGTCGGCACCTCGTACATCGACGGCGACGAGGTCGTGGCCGCCGCCCGGCCCACCCTCGACCGGCTCTCCGACGACACGACCGAGACCATCCACCTGGCGCGGCTCGACGGCACGAACGTGGTGTACCTGGCGACCCGGCAGTCGCAGCACTACCTGCGGCCCTTCACCCGGGTCGGGCGCCGGCTGCCCGCGCACTCCACGTCGCTGGGCAAGGCGCTGCTCGCCACCCACACCGACGAGCAGGTCCGCAAGATGCTGCCGGAGACGCTGCCCGCGCTGACCGAGCACACGATCACCGACCGCGAGAAGCTCATCGAGGAGCTGCACGTGGTGCGCGAGCAGGGGTTCGCCGTGGACCGCGAGGAGAACACGCTGGGGCTGCGCTGCTTCGGCGTGGCGATCCCCTACCGGACCCCGGCGCGGGACGCCATCTCGTGCTCCGTGCCGGTGGCCCGGCTGACGCCCGCGCACGAGCAGATGGTGAAGGACGCGCTGTTCGACGCCCGGGACCGGCTGACGCTCGCCACGCGCCGGCTCTGAGGGACGGCCCGCCTCCCCCGCGCGGTGGAGGGGGATCAGCACCGGGCAGGACGTCCGGCGTGCGCGCCGGGACCAGCCTGGACGTATGACTCCCACCACCCGTTCCGTCCTGCGCGCCGGCGCCGTCCTCGCCTGCGTTCCCTATCTCGCCCTGAAGGTCGTCTGGATCGCGGGCGGCCGGATCGGGATCCCCGACGGGAGCGCGCTGCTCGACCACCGCGGCGTCATGGCCGCCGCCAACGCCTTCACCGTGCTGCTCGACGGCGCGGTCGTCGTGCTCGCGCTGCTGCTGACCCGGCCGTGGGGACGGCGGGTGCCCGCGTGGTCGCTCGCCGTGCCGATGTGGGTGGCGACCGGACTGCTCACACCGATCATGACCGGGTTCCCCGCGCAGCTGGCCGTCCGGGCCTTCGCCGGGTCGGCGCCCGCGGCGAAGGAGCGCGAACCGTTCCTCGACGACTGGGTGTTCGCGGTCGTCTACCCGGCCTTCATCGTGCAGGGGCTCTGCCTGGGCGCCCTGTTCGTCGACTACGCCCGGCAGCGGTGGGGACACCTCTGGCAGGGCCGGGTGCGGGACCTGGCCGGGCCGGCGCCGCGCGGCGCCGCCGTGGTCGCCGCCGTGCTCGCGCTGTTCCCCGGGGTGGTGCACCTGCTGTGGGCGGTCGGCGCCGACACCGGGCTCACCGCGGCCCGCGCCGACAGCAGGACCGGCGACTTCTTCGTCATGGAGGCCCTGAACGCGCTGTACCTGGCCACCGCCGTCGCCGGCGGACTGCTGCTGGCGTTCCGGCGGGGCCGGGACCTGCCGGTGAAGCTGCCGCTGGCGATGACCTGGGTCGGGGCGGGCGCGGTGGCGTGCTGGGGCGGCTGGCTGGGGCTCGCCTCGCTGATC
The DNA here is from genome assembly GCF_030766975.1 of Streptomyces sp. KL116D. Lineage (NCBI taxonomy): Bacteria > Bacillati > Actinomycetota > Actinomycetes > Kitasatosporales > Streptomycetaceae > Streptomyces > Streptomyces sp. KL116D. The sequence goes on from NZ_JASERH010000060.1 coordinate 36,660, forward strand.
GGTCTCGCCGACGACGCCGACCGGCCCACGGCGCTGATGAACCTCACCTACGCTGGGCAGATGATCACCGGTCTGCTCGTCGCCTCCGTCGGGGTCCGCTGCTTCGCCGCCCGCGCGCAGACCCCCGTACGGGCATGAGACGCGCCGCCCGCGCCCTGTTCGGCCGGGTCGCCCGCCGCCGGTGGGTCCATCTGATCCTCGGCGGCGCGCTCGCGATGCCGTACGTACTGGTGGGCTCGGTCGTCGTCGGACCGCTGGTCGGCGCGGACGACGTGTTCACCGATCTGCCGCTCCAACTCCTTTCGTTCCTGGTCGGGTTGCCGCTCGCCGCGGTCACCGCGCTGTTCCCGCTGACCCGGCCGATGTCGGTGGCCGCCGTGCGGGCGCTGTGCTCGGTCGACGGCGGGGCGCTGGCGGACGGGCCGCCGCGCAGCCGGGCCGCGCGGGGCCGCACCGTCGCCTGGTTCACGCTGCACCTGGGGTTCGGCGGGGTGCTGAGCGGGATGACGCTGGCGCTGCCGCCGTTCGCGGTGGCGCTGATCGCGCTGCCGTTCCTCCCGGGGCTGCGGGACTCGAAGCCGGCGCTGCCCGGCGTCCTGCGGCACGGCTGGGCGCTGGTACTCGCGCCGGTCGCGGGCGCGCTGATGCTGGTGGCGCTCGCGGCGGTCGTGGCGCTCGCCTCGGGGCTGCTCGCCCGGTGGGCGCCCGCGCTGCTCGGACCGACCCCGGCGGACCGGCTCGCGGCGGCCGAGGCCCGCGCCGCCGATCTGGCGGTGCGCAACCGGCTCGCACGCGAGCTGCACGACTCCGTGGGCCACGCGCTGAGCGCGGTCACGCTCCAGGCGAGCGCCGCGCGCCGGGTGCTCGACAGCGACCCGGACTTCGTCCGCGAGGCGCTCGCGGCGATCGAGGACACCACCCGCCGCACCGTGGGTGAACTCGACGCCGTCCTGGGCGTGTTGCGGGAGGCGGGCGACGCCTCGGACACCGCACCCGCGCCCACGCTCGCCGACGACCTCGGCGGTCTGCTGCGCCGCACCCGGGCCGCCGGTCTCGACGTGTCGGCGCGGGCCGACGTCGATCCGGCCACCGTTCCGCCGCTCGTCTCCCGGGAGGCGTACCGCATCGTGCAGGAGGCGCTGAGCAACGCCCTCAGGCACGCGGGGACCCCGCTGGAGCTGCGGCTCGTCCGGGACGGCGACGCCCTGCGCATCACCGCCGAGAACGCACTGCCCGCGCACCCCGTCGCCCCGGCCCGCGCGGGCGGCGGCCACGGCCTGTCCGGTGTCGCGGACCGGGCCCGGCTGCTCGGCGGCAGCGCCACGGCCGGGCCCGACGACTCCGGCACGTGGCGCCTCGACGTACGGCTCCCCCTGACCGGCCCCGCCCCGAAAGGACCCACGGCCCCGTGACCGAGCAACCCCTGCGCGTCGTCCTCGCCGACGACGAGCGCATGGTCCGCACCGCGCTGCGCGCCATCCTGTCCGCCGAGCCCGACATCGACGTCGTCGGCGAGGCGGCGACCGGCGCGGAGGCGGTCTCCGTGGTGCGGGAGCTGCGGCCCGACGTGGTCCTCATGGACGTACGGATGCCGGAGGTGGACGGGATCCGGGCGACCGAGCAGATCCTGCGCGGCGCGCCGGAGGGCGCGCCGCGCATCGTCGTCGTCACGACCTTCGAGAACGACGCGTACGTGTACGAGGCGCTGCGCGCGGGCGCGGCCGGGTTCCTGCTGAAGCGGGCCGACGCCGACGCGCTGGTGGGGGCGGTGCGGCTGGTGGCGCGCAGCGACAGCCTGCTCTTCCCGGCCGCCGTGCGGGCGCTGGCCGCGGAGCACGCCACGCGGCAGGCGGTCGCACCCTGGGTGGCGCGGCTCACCGGGCGGGAGAGCGACGTGCTGCGGCTGATGGCGGCCGGGCTGACGAACGCGGAGATCGCCGGCCGGATCGGGGTGGGCGCCGCCACGGTGAAGACGCACGTGGCGGCGGTGCTCGCGAAGACCGGGGCCCGGGACCGTACCCAGGCGGTGATCGCCGCGTACGAGGGCGGCTTCCTGCGGCGGGATTCGTGAGAGGTTTCTGAGAAAAGCAGGACTATCGGAACGAATCGATCGGGTTCGCTCGTCTTCTGTGCGGGATGAACAAGACGATCAGGCGTGCCTCCGTCTTCACGCTGCTGCTCATACTCGCCCTGCTGGTCAGGGCGACCTGGGTGCAGTTCTACGACGGCCAGGCCCTCGCGGACAACGACAAGAACCGGCGGAAGACGATCGCGCAGTACGCGTATCCGCTGGGCGACATCATCGTGGGCGGAAAGGCGGTGACCGGCTCGGCGAGAACGGGAGGCAGCAGTGACCTCGCGTACAAGCGGACCTATGAGAACGGCTCGCTGTACTCGGCGGTGACCGGCTACACGTCGCAGGTGTACGGCTCGACGCAGTTGGAGTCGATCTACCAGGGCGTGCTCGACGGCACCGACGTCCGGCTGAAGAACCCCCTGGACACGCTCACGAACAAGCGCGCCGACCCCGGTGACGTGGTCACGACGATCGACCCGGCCGTGCAGAAGGCCGCGTACAAGGCGCTCGGCGACAAGAAGGGCGCCGCCGTCGCGATCGACCCGGACACCGGGAAGATCCTCGGCATGGTGTCGACGCCCTCGTACGACCCGTCGAAGATCAGCGGTTCGGGCTCGTCGGACGCCCAGGCGTGGAAGGCGCTGACCGAGGACGAAGACTCGCCGACCACGAACCGGGCGCTGAAGCAGGCGCTGCCGCCGGGCTCGACGTTCAAGCTGGTGGTCGCCGCGGCCGCGCTGGAGGACGGGCTGTACGGGTCGGTCGACGAGAGGACCGACTCGCCGAACCCGTACCTGCTGCCGGGGACCAGCACGTACCTGAAGAACGAGAGCGCGAGCGCGCCCTGCGAGGACGCGACCATCCGGACCGCGCTCCAGTACTCCTGCAACAACGTCTTCGGGAAGCTGGCCGTCACTCTCGGACAGGACAAGGTCAGGGCGATGGCCGAGAAGTTCGGCTTCGACGACGCGAAGCTGGACGTGCCCGTGCGGGCCGCCGAGAGCGTGTACCCGTCCGGCATGGACAAGGCGCAGACCGGGCTCTCCGGCATCGGCCAGTTCGACGTCACGGCCACGCCGCTGCAGATCGCCATGGTCTCCGCGACCATCGCCAACGGCGGGAAGCTCGCCTCGCCCCACATGGTGTCCGAGGTGACGGACGCCGACGGCGACGCGATCACCAGCTACCCGGACTCCGACGACTCCCGGGTGGTGAGCGAGTCGACCGCGTCGCAGCTGCGGTCGGCGATGGAGACGGTGGTGTCGAAGGGCACCGGTACGAACGCGCAGATCCCGGGGGCGACGGTCGGCGGCAAGACGGGCACGGCCCAGCACGGCGAGAACAACAGCCAGACGCCGTACGCCTGGTTCACGTCCTACGCGAAGGACGACTCGACCGGGAAGAAGGTCGCGGTCGCCGTGCTCGTGGAGCAGTCCGACGCCGCACGCTCCGAGGTGAGCGGCAACGGGCTGGCGGCGCCGATCGCGAAGGCGATGATGGCCGCCGCGCTGGCCGGGTAGCGGTCCCCCGGCCGCTCAGCGGCGGCGCGACCACCACCGGCGCCGCGCCCGTTCCCCCGCCCGCTCCCGCCCGGATTCCGCGGGAGCGGGCGGCGGCGTCTCCGGCCGCTCCGCCCCGGGCCGCTTGTACCAGGCGTAGACGACCCAGGTGCCGCACGGCTCCCAGCCGTCGTGGGCCAGCTCCGCGTCGCGTGCGCCGCGGTCGCCGGACACCACCTCGCGGCGGTACTCCCAGTGGCGGGGGCGCTCGGGGTCGCGGCGGCTGACGAAGCGGCCGAGCGCGTCGACGTCCTCGACCTCCCAGCCCTCCTCGCCGAAGCGGTCGAGCAGCGTCTCGTCGGCGTAGGTGTCCGCTGACCAGCGCCAGATCTCGAAGCGTTCGTCCGCCGCCGCCCGCCCGGGGGCCAGCCGGCGGGCGAGCTCGGCCGCCGGTCCGAACGCGTCGGCCGGGTCCGGCGACCCTGGTCCGCCGCGGTGCGCCCCGAGTTCGGCGACGGTCGCCGCGGCGTGCTCCGGCGGCAGGCCGCGCGCGCTCAGGAGCCGGGTCAGCTCGTCCCAGTACGCCGGATGGGCCGTCATCCCACGCCCCTTCTCGTGCTTCTCGTGCGCTTCCCGTGCACCGCATTTTCCCCTGTGCCGGATTGGCCGGAACGAGGCGCTCCTAGATGTCCGGTATCACGGACGCCCTTCGAACCGCCGTACGGAACGCTGGTAGCCTCTCGCATCCCGTCGGGCCGCACAGTGAGGGAGGGATCAGCGTGAGCACCGTCGTGGACGACGCCTCCTCCGCCGAGTTCCATGCCTTCTTCGAACGGCATCACGCCGAACTCGCCCGCCTCGCCCACCTGTTGACGGGCGAGCCGGACGCCGCCGACGATCTCGCGGCCGATGCGCTGCTCGCGCTCTGGCACCGCTGGGACCGGGTCAGGGCGGCCGAACACCCCGTCGCGTACGCGCGCGGCGTCGTCGCCAACCTCGCCCGCACCCGGATCCGCAGCGCGGTCCGCGAGCGGCGCCGGGTCGCCCTGTTCTGGTCGGGGCGCCAGGAGCGCACCGAGGGACCGGACGTTCCGGCGGTCGTCGACGTGCAGGGCGCGCTGCGGGAACTGCCGTTCCGCAAAAGGGCGTGTGTGGTGTTGCGGCACGCCTTCGACCTGTCGGAGAAGGAGACGGCGCTCGCCCTCGGGATCTCGGTGGGTACGGTGAAGAGCCAGACCTCGAAGGGCCTGGCCGAGCTGGAGCGCCGGCTCGGCCAGGCCTTCGGTCCCGGTGGGGTGAACGAGCCGACGCCCCGGCGCGTACCCGCGGTGGGCGCGAGGATCGATGCCACGGAAGGAGGCGGGCGATGAGCGACGACCTGCACCAGCAGCTGCGCGAGGCGGCCGACGCGCACCGCCCCGACCGTGCGCGGATGCTCGCCCGCATCGAGCGCGGCATGGCCGAGCCGCCCGGATCGCACGACGTCCCGCCCGACCGGCGCGGACCGGTCGTCGGCTGGGTTCGGATCGCCGGGGTCACCGCCGGGGTCGCGGGCGTGCTCGCCGTGGGCGGGTTCGCGGTCGGCGCGGCGCTGCGCCCGGACGAGGCTCCGCAGCAGAAGGTCGCCGTGTCCCCGACGCCCACCCCGTCGCCGTACGCCACGTCGCGCGAACCCCGGCCGTCCGCGTCGTCGGACCGGCGGACCCCGTCGGCGTCCGCCACCACGCCGGCCCGCTCCGCCTCCGCGCCCGCGAAGCCGTCGGCGAGCTCCGGCCCGGACGACCACGCACCGCCCGCGTCGACCGCCCCTGACACCTCCGACGGGCCGCTGTGGTCGGACGGCTCCGTCGACCCGGGGTCCAACGACTACTGGGCCCAGAGCAACGTCACCTTCAAGTCGAAGGAGCAACTCTCCGCGCTGACCGTCGAGTTGCGGATCTCCCAGACCGGGAAGGTGGTCGGCACGGGCAACTGGCGCTCGCTGCCCGCCGAGGACTTCGACGTGTCCGTCGCCGAGCGGGATGGCTTCCTGGTGTACCGCTGGGTGCTGAAGTCCGGCCGGACGGTGCCGGCCGGCGAGTACGTCTTCGCCGGCCAGTACGACCACGCCGCCGGCAGGCGGGACGCCGGCGACGACGCCTTCGCGGTGACGGCGCGCACGGACGCCGGTGAACGGGCCGCCGTGGGCGGGGACTTCGCGTAGCCCCGAAACAGCGGCGGCCGGGCGGCAACCCTTCCGCGCGGTGCGACGACTAGGGGGCATGACCAAGAAAACCAACCACCCCCCACGTCACCGCCGCCGCGCCACCAGGGGCCGCGTCGCCATCGGCGGCCTCGCCGCGCTCGCGCTCACCGGCGGCGCCCTCGCCACGAGCGGCATGCTCAGCACCGCGGGCGCCGCGACCGCCTGGCCGGAGGCCAAGGGCACCCAGGCCGTGAGCAGCACGATCTCGGTGTCGGGCACCCTCGACGGCGGCTACAAGCGGTACTACGGCTCCGGCGACCTCGGCGGCGACGGCCAGGACGAGGGCCAGGACCCGATCTTCGAGCTGAAGGACGGGGCCACCCTCAAGAACGTCATCATCGGCTCCCCCGCCGCCGACGGCGTGCACTGCGCGGGCAGTTGCACGCTGCAGAACGTCTGGTGGGAGGACGTCGGCGAGGACGCCGCCACCTTCAAGGGCAAGTCGACCTCGTCGGTCTACACGGTGTACGGCGGCGGCGCGAAGTCGGCCTCCGACAAGGTGTTCCAGTTCAACGGCGCCGGCAAGCTCGTCGTCACCAAGTTCCAGGTGTCGAACTTCGGCAAGCTGGTCCGCTCCTGCGGCAACTGCTCGACCCAGTACAAGAACCGCAACATCATCGTCAACGACGTGGACGTGACCTCGCCGGGCAAGTCCATCGTCGGCATCAACTCCAACTACGGCGACACCGCGGCGCTGCGCAACGTCCGCATCCACGGCGACAGCAGCAAGAAGATCAAGCCGTGCGTCCGGTACGAGGGCAACAACACCGGCGCCGAGCCCAAGGAGGTCGGCAGCGGCCCCGACGGCACGTACTGCCAGTACACGGCGTCCGACCTGAGTTACGACTAGATCACTGATCCTGGGCCACTCGGAACCGAGACGCCCCCGCCGGTGGGACCCGGCGGGGGCGTTCTCCCGTCAGCTGACGTAGTACGTCGGGTTGGGGAACTTGTACGTGCGGTCGGCGTGACCGCCCTCCAGGTCGGAGTACTGGTCGCCGAAGTTGCCGACGATGTCGTAGCCGAGGGACTCGATGTGCTTGCGGGTGCCCGCCTTGTACTGGACCGTGGTGCAGTTCCAGGCGGCCGGGGTGGCGCACGAGCTCAGGTAGGCGGGCGGGTCGGTCTTGTCCTTGAGGAAGACGTGGCCGGCGTCGAGGTTGACGTCGATGCCGACCTTCTTGAGGTTCTCCACGGCGGCCGCGCGCTGCGACTCGCCGAGGCCGGAGTTGTAGAAGACCTCGACGCCCTTCGACTCCGCGTAGGCGATGAGCTCGGGGGTGCCGAACACGGCGGGCCGGTCGGCCTTGTTGACGTACTCCTTCCAACTGGCGTCGCTGTAGACGTAGTTGGTCTTCCGCTCGTAGTCGAAGCTGAGCAGCAGCGTGTCGTCGATGTCGAAGATCACGGCGGGCCGGTCGCCCTTGCCGTGGTACTTCTTCGCGGCCTTGGCGATCTGCTTCCTGGCGCCGGCCTGGACCCGCGCGAGGTCCTGTGCGTACTGGCTGTCGGCCGAGGCCTGCCAGACGCCGTCGGCGTCCTGGGTGGCCCCGTAGTAGGAGTCGATCTCCTTGACCAGGAGGCCGATGTTGTGGGGTTCCGCGGTGCTGTGACCGGTGGTGGGACCCGCGTCGGCGGAGCCGACGACGGCGAGCCCCGAGAGGGCGAGGGCGGCGACCGTCGCGGTGGCGGCGGCGAGGTGGCGCTTGCGCATCGGTGACGTGATCCGAATCTGGCCGTGGGGCCGTCGGGGACAGGAACTCCCTGGGGGGTTCCTGCAGGTTGCGGCATGTCTACGCGCATCACATCAGTCGTGCGGCACCCTTTACCCGATCGATACCGGCGGTGCGGCAATCACGGCCATTGCCCAGGTCTGAACCTCGCTTGACCTGGTGTTGAACCCGGCCATCTAAGGTCAGCAGCACACGCACGACACAGCCGGACATTCAGCGAGGACGAGACCACCGTGACTGCCGGAACCACCTTCGCCGCCGCGGGGCACGGGCCGTCGCCCGTGATTCTGGGTGCCTTTCTGCTCGGTGGAGTCGTGGCGGTCTGGACCGGTGTGAACTGGGCGCTCGACCTCCGCGGGATCAGCACCCGGCGGGGCGCCGCGGCGCCCACGGTGTTCGCGCGGCCCGGCTATCTCCGGCTGCTGGGCGCGCTGATGGCGGTGGCGGGGCTGCTGCTGATCCTCGTGGCGTACGCCCTGTGGCACCTGGGCTGAGGACGCGGGTGGTTCAGCGGCGGGGGCCCGCGTGGTGGGTGACGTACGCGGTGACGGCCGGTGCGGTGGGCCGCGGCCGGTAGGCGTAGCCGGGGAGTCGGCGCGGGTCCCAGCCGGTGTCGGAGGTGTAGCCGGCGCCGATGACGGCCGCTGCCCGGGTGTCGAGGTGGGCGGGGTGGCCGTCGATCCAGGAGCCTTCGTCGTGGAAGGCGGTGCCGCCGTAGGCGCCGATGACGGTCGGGGCGCCGTCCCCCGCCTCGTACGCGAAGACGTTGCGTTCGCTGACGACGGCGGATTCGACGCCGACGCCGAGCGCGTACTCGGGGCGGGCGCCGGTGTAGAGGTTGTTGTAGACGTGCACCTGGCCGAAGCGGACGCGCGGGGCGCGCTGCACGATGTCGTGGAACCAGTTCCGGGCGAAGGTGATCTTCAGTTTGCCGCGGTCGCGGTCGCCGCGGCTGTCGCCGGAGCCGATGAGCAGCGCCTTGTCGTGGTCGGTGAAGCGGCTGTCGGCGACGGTGATGTGGTTCGAGCCGTCCTCGATGTCGAGGAGTCCGTCGTGGCGTTGGACGGGCTCGCCGTGGAAGCCGGTCGGCGCCTTGGAGTCGGGGTGGCGGCCGTCGGTGAAGGTGCAGTGCTCGACGAGGATGCGGCTGCCGGTGACGACGGCCATCGCGTCGAAGCGGGCGTTCCAGTTGCCGCTCGCGCCGTCGTCGGGTGACCAGGTGGTGAAGTGGTCGACGGGTGCCTCCAGTTGGAGGTCGCGCACGATGATGTTGGTGCCGGTGTTGACGGTGAGGAAGACGCCGAGGAACCGGGCCCCGTGGACGCCCTGGAGGGTGGTGTTGGCGGGGACCGTCAGCTGGATCTGGAGCTTCTGCCGGTTGGAACCGGTCTGGCGGAGCTGGCGCTGCTGCTTGCAGTCGTCGTAGCGGGTGTCGGACCATTCGGCTCCGTCGGGGCCGAAGCACGCCATGTACCGGGTCCGGTCGTAGCCGGGGGCGTAGTCCTGTTCCCCGAGCAGCCGGCCGGTGCCGTCGTCGGCCTCGGCGCCGTCGATGTCGACGGCGACCCGGATGATCTTGGGTGCGGTGGGTGCGCCGTGGTTGGCGAGGGCCTCCTTGAGTTCGGCGCGGGTGCGCACCGTCCACACGGAGGCGGGGTCGGCGCCGGCGCCGCCGGTGACGGTGCCGCCGTCGGCGCCGGCCCAGCCCTCGACGGTCGGGACGGGTTCGGAGGCGGGTGCCGGGGCGGCGGCGGTCAGCAGGAGGGCGGCGGCGAGGGTCGCGAGGGCGGCGGGGATGGTTCGACGAAACATGACGTGCGGGTCCTTTCGTCGGTGGGGGGTACGGACGGGTGGTCCTCCAGGACGTCGTCCGGCCAGGCGGGTACCGCGTCCTGCACGGGGGCGGCGAAGACGTGGCCGTGCCCGGGCCGGGTCTCGGTGCGCAGCCGCTGCCCGGCGTGGCGGGAGCGCCGGACGGCGTGGTGGAACGCGGGACGGCTGCCGCGCACCGGTTCCGCGGCGGCGGCTCCCGTCCCGGGCCGGCGGGCCCCGACCGCCTCACGCACGGGGCCGCCACTCCCCCAGGTACGTCGCGCGGGTGTGCTCGGCGGCCTGGGCGGCGGTGAGCTGGGGCCGGTTCGCGGGGACGGTGATCGCGGCGCCGGGGCCGGTGTTGCGGTACTCGGCGAAGCGCTGGTCCTGCCACGGGAAGCCGGCGGACATGGTGGCGTAGGGGGCGACCGCGTCGATGCCGGCGCCGAGGTGGGTGTCGCGGACGACGAGCGCGGGCCGGGCGGTGGTGTCGGAGCTGGGCACCCAGGGGCGGGCCAGCTTGTAGAAGGCGTCCGGGGCGGTGGAGGTGACGCGGCTGCGGGTGACCAGGTAGCCGCGCGGGTTGGCGCCGGCGGTCGAGGGCGCGAACACGAACCCGTGGGGCGGGCCGGCGAGGTCGGTCCTGGCCAGGGTCCGGAAGTGGCAGCGGTCGAGGACCGCGGTGGCCCGGCCGAAGACGAAGTCGACGTCGCCCTCGACGTGGCAGTCGCGGAAGTACTGGCGGGCGAAGGCGGTCAGGGACGTCGAGTCGGCGTACAGGGTGTCCTGGTGGCCGAGGAACCGGCACCGGAAGAACGCCGAGCGGTCGCCCTGCACCTTGAGCGCGACGGCCTGGGTGCCGGTGATGCCGGGGTGGTCGGCGCGCAGCCAGTCGTTGGCGAAGGTGAGCGCGTGCGCGGTGAAGCCGTCGGCGCGCAGGGTGACGGTGGCCGAGCCGGTCGTGCCGTACGTGCCGGAGCCGTCGGGCTTCGGGGTGCCGGCGGCGTTGTCGTACACCACGACGGTGTCGCGGGGGTCGCCGGAGGCGCCGATCCAGGTCGCGCCGGTGGCGGTGGCGGGGGCCGAGACGGTCTCCCGGTAGGTGCCCGGGGCGATGACGAGGGTGTGGCCTTCGCCGGTCGCGGCGGTCGCGGCGGCCTGCACGGTGGTGAAGTCGCCGGCGCCGGCGGCGTCGACGTAGAGCGTCCGCTCGGTGAGGCGGGCCTTCGGCGATCCGTAGCGGCCGAAGGGGTGGTTCCTTCTGTCGGTGGCCGTGGCGGGGGGTGCGCCGAGGGCGGCGAAGGCGAGGGCGAGGGCGGCGCTCCCTCCGAGGAACCCTCTCCGGTTCGGGTGCGGGGTCATGGCGTGCTCCTTCGGGGTCGGCGGGTCCACTCGTCTGCCGGGTCGGTGCGGTGGGCTGGTGCGGGTCCGGTGGGGGCTGGTCGCGCAGTTCCCCGCGCCCCTGGAGCATGCGGCTTCGCCGCAGCCCCATCGGCGCCCCCTGAGACGGCGCACGAAGTGCGCCTCGCAGGGGCGCGGGGAACGGCGCGAGAAGCCCCGCCCACCCGCGCCCGACAACGAACTCAGCGGAGCGCTTGCGCTCCTGCGCCCCTCGACACGATCCCCGGCACCACCTTCGCCGGGTCGACATGGCCCCGCAGGACCGGAGTCCACCCCGCCCCGGAGCGGAGCGTCTCCTCCGGGATCTCGGCGTTGTGGACGGCGACGAGATCGACCGGCTTCCCGTTCACGAGGTTCCCGTCCGCGGTGATCGGCGCCTCGGACCACTTCTTCAGGATCTTCGCCGGACTCACCCCCGCGGCCAGCGTGAACGCGTTGTGCTCGGCGACGATCTGCGACTCCTTGCCGACGCCGAACGAGTAGCTGAAGTCGCCGTCGCCCACGAAGTGGTTGTTGTACGAGTCGACCTGCCCGAAGCGGACGCGCGGCGCGCGCTCGACCAGGTTCCTGAACAGGTTGTGGTGGAACGTGACCTTGAGGTGTCCGCGGTCGATGGCGGTGGTCGCCGCGTTGTCGCTGTTGCCGACGAGGATCGTCTTGTCGTGGTCGGCGAAGACGTTCCAGGAGGCGGTCACGTGGTCGGCGCCCTTGACGACGTCGAGTTCGCCGTCGTGCTGCTGGAAGATCCGGCCGTAGTAGCTGGGCAGCGTCGAGTCGGGGTGGGCGCCGTCGGTGAACGTGTTGTGGTCCATCCACACGTGCGTGGAGCCGTTGACGACGGCCGAGTCGTACTCGGAGTTCCAGTTGCCGTCGGCGGTGTCGGTGGGGTCCCACTGCGGGAAGCAGTCGAGCGGGGACTCCAGGGTGAGGCCGCGCACGATGACGTTGTCGACGCCGCCGATCTGGAGGCTGCCGCCGACGATCCCGGGGTTCCTGCCGACGCCGATGATGGTGGTGTTGGCGGGGACGTCCGCCTTGATGGCGGCGGCCTGGCGCGCGGCGGACAGGTTGCGCAGGTACTCCTGGGTGCCGGGGGTCTGCTTCTGCTCCTCCAGGTCGGTGTCGCGGCCCCAGACGGCCGGGTCGTAGTCGGCGAGGTACTGGTCGAAGTCGTAGCCGTCGACGGCGAAGTCGTCGCAGGTGGCGCCGTCCGCGTCGAGGGTTCCCTTGATCTTGATGATCCGCGGGGCGGTGCCGTCCTGGGCGAGGGCGGCCCGGAACTCGTCCCAGGTGGTGACGGTGTGGACGCGGTCGGGCGCGGCGGCGGCGCCGCCGGTGGTGCCGGTGCCCTCGGCGGCCCAGCCGTCACCGGCGGGCAGCACCTGGCGGGCGAGGTCGCGGCCGTGGGCCTGGGCGGCGCCGGTACCGGTGACGGCGAGCACCAGGGCGGTGCATCCGACGACCCCGGCTATGACACGCCCATGACATATCTGTGTACGCACTGTGCGGCTCCTCAGGCGGGTGGACTCACAAGAGACGGACGGGGATCTGGCGAGATTCGAGCAGGCGATCAAGCGATCGGGCGATCGGGCGATCGGGCGAGAACCGGGCAGGGGCTCAGGCGGGTGTCGTCCCGGGCAGCCAGCTCAGCCGGGACTGCCACGCCGGTGCCAGCTCGTCGATCTCGTCGCCGAGCCGGCGCACGTCGCGGGCCGGCAGGACCCGGGCGCGCAGCAGCTCGCGGGCGGCGAGGCGGGCCACGGCGATGGCGCCAGGCGGGTTGAAGTGGGTGTTGTCCTGCTCCGTCGCGGTCCAGTTGAAGTAGACCTTCGTCCGCTCGGCGCCGAGCTCCTGCCACAGCGCGAGGGAGAGCGCCTCGACGTCGAGCAGGGCGACGCCCTCCGCCTTCGCCAGGGCCCGCATCGCCGCCGGGTAGTCGCCGTGCGTGGGCAGGGCGGCACCGTTCGCGTCGAACTTCCGGCGCTCGACGGAGGTCGCGAGCACCGGGCGCGCACCCTTGGCGCGGGCCCCGTCGAGGTAGCGCTTCAGATACTGCTGGTACGTCGACCAGGGCTCCGTGTAGCGCGTGGGGTCGGCGCTCTTCTCGTCGTTGTGCGCGAACTGGACGAGCAGGAAGTCGCCGGGGCGGATCGTGGCGAGGATCGCGTCGAGGCGGCCCTCGTCGACGAAGCTCTTCGAACTGCGGCCGTTGACGGCGTGGTTGGCGACCTCGATGCGGTCGGCGAGGAAGAACGGCAGGGCCGTGCCCCAGCCGGTCTCGGGTTTGGCGTCGGCGTACTTCTGGGCGGCGGTGGAGTCGCCCGCGATGAACAGGGTGCGGCGGCCCGGGGCGGTCCCGGCGGCGGCCGGGGAGGCGAGGGCCGCCGCCAGGGGCAGCGCCGCGAGCGCGGCCAGCGTGGTTCTTCGAGTGGTCGACACGACGGCGTGCCGTCCTTTCGTGAGGGGGCCGGCGGCGGGAGCGGCGCGACGTGAGGCATCCCGCGGCCGGCCCGGTCGAGCGGGCGAGGGCAGTGGGAACCGGCTAGTTGGCCTGTTCCTTCCACTCCGCCTGCGCCTTGTTCAGCTGCTCGGCGAGGGTGTCGAGGAACTGCTTGGCGGTCTGCTTGCCGAGGAGCACCTTCTGGAAGTCGTCCTCGTTGTCGGCCTTGGAGATGGTGTTCCAGTCGGGCAGGTAGTACGGCAGCTGCACGATCTTGGTGGAGCCGGACTCCAGGGCCGCGGCGGCGAGCTTGGTCGGCTCGGACTTCTGGACCCAGTCGTCCTTGGCGGCCTCGGTGTTGGCCGGGATCTGCTTGGCCGACTCGTTCCACTTGCTGTTCTCCGCGTGCGACGCGGCGAACTCGATGAACTGCCAGGCGGCCTTCTTGTTCTTGCTCGCCTTGAACAGGCCGAGTCCGTCGACCGGGTTGGAGACCTGCACGCGCGTGCCGGTGTCGCCGGTCGGGTTGGGCAGGCCGCGGAACTTGTCGCCGAACGCCTTCACGTGGTCGCCGTAGGAGCCCAGGTTGTGGCTGAGCATGCCGATCTTGCCGTTGTCGAACTGCGAGACCATCTTGGTGAAGTCGTTGTTGACGTCGGCGGACGGCGTCGCCTTCTTGTACAGGCCGGCGTACTTCGCCAGCGCCGCGACGTTCTTCGGGTCGTTGACCGTCGTCTTGGTGTTGTCGGCGTCCCAGAACGAGGTGATGCCGCTCTGGCCGTACATCACGTCGAGGGCCTGGGCGATGGAGCCCTCGCCGCCGCGGATGGTGTAGCCGAACTCGTTCTTGCCGGTGGCGGTGAGCTCGGTGGCCGCGGCGAAGAACTTGGTCCAGGTCTCGGGGGCGTCCAGGCCCGCCTTCTCGAAGAGGTCGGTGCGGTAGTACAGGACGCCGTTGTTGGCCGAGGTCGGCACCGTGTACAGGTCGGATCCCGAGCCGCCCGCCGCCTTCACCGACTCCAGGAAGGCGTTGTTGAGCTTGCCGTTGAGGGAGCTGGTGGCGAGGCGGTCGTCGAGCGGTTCGAGGGCCTGCTGCGCGGCGATGCCGGCGAGCATCGCGGTGCCCACGCCGCCGACGTCGGGCAGGCCGCCGCCCTGGATGGCGGTGTCGTACTTGGACTGCACGTTCTCGGCGGGGATGCCGACGTACTTGACCTTGATGTCCGGGTACTTCTTCTCGAAGTCCTTGATGATCTCCATCCAGACGTCGCGGCGCACCGCCGTGTTGTTGTCCCAGAAGGTGATCTCGCCCTTGCCCGAGCCCTCGTCGCCCTTGCCGCCGCCACCGCTGCTGCCGTCGTCGCCGCAGGCGGTGGCGGTGAACGCGAGCACGGTGGTCAGGGCGAGGGCGGTGCCGGTGCGGAGCGCGCCTCTGCGCGTACGGATGTTCATGTTCGGCTCTCTTCTTCCGGTTCTTCTGCTGGATCCGACTAGGGGTTTCTCAAGGAGGCCTGGGGGCCGGAGAACTTCTTGACCAGGGCGGGCACGGCGGCGGCCGGGTCCAGGTGGTAGCGGTACTGGGCGCGCGGGTCGAAGGCGTCGCCCCAGGCGTCGGTGCGGCCCGTGGTGTTCTTCAGGATCGAGCCGCGCTGCACCAGTTCGGCCGTGGCGTCGGCCTGGTAGGGGTGCTGGACGCTGTCGTAGTAGCTGTTCTCGATGACCATCTCGGTGCGGCCGCGGGACCAGTTGCCGTACGTCCATACGGGGTCGCCGGGGTCGTTCTGGGCGGTCAGGTAGTTGTTGTAGAGGTGCGCGTACCGGCAGTTGTCGGCGGACGGGTTGCGCTGCTTGGTGCCGGTGAACCAGTTGTGGTCGATGGTGATCTTCGTGATGACGTTCGTGGTCCAGCCGATGCCGAACGTCTTGTTGTTGTTCTCGAACCGGTTGGCGGAGACCGTGATGTAGTCGCTGTCCTTGCGGATGTCGAGCTGGCCGTCGCAGATGTTCGAGAACCGGTTGTGGTCGATCCACACGTGGTCGGCGGTGTCCATCTGGATGCCGTCGAAGTCGGTGTCCTTGCAGTCCCAGTTGCCCTCGATCGCGGAGTCGCGGATCGTGAGGTTGCGGATGACGACGTTGCTGGTGCCGGGGTTCAGGTGGAGTTCGCCCTGGACGAGTTCGCCCCGCGTGCCGACGCCGACGATCGTCTTGTCGGAGGCGACGACCACGTTCGCGCCGAACGGCTCGGCCGTGATCGTGGCGGCGACGCGGATGACGTAGGGCTCCTCGGCGGCCGCGTACTTCTCCAGCTCGGCCTGGGTCGTGACGGTGACGACCCGGCCGCCCGCCCCGCCGGTGGTGCCGCCGGCCAGGGAGGCGAAGCCGTGCGCCGTGGCGGCCGGGCGGTCGATGGGGGCCGCCTGCGCCGACGGGCTCAGGGTGGTGAGGCCGAGGGCGGCGGCGAGCGCCACGAGGGCGGTTCTGGTCCGGTGGCGCTTGCTGCGGTGGAGGTGCATCGTTGCGGCTCCCAACAGGCGGGCGGAATCGGTCAGTTGTCGGTGATCCGGAAGTGCGTGAACAGGGCGGTCCCGGCCGGGCCCGTGCCGCTGGGGCCGGTCCCGGCCGGTGCCGCGGCGAACAGGCCGAGCAGGGCCCCGACCCAGCGCCACGGCAGCGCGGCGAACACCTGGCCCGAGGGCCGGAACCCGTCGCCGGTGTCGACGGAGAAGCGGCAGCGCGCCCCGTCGGCGACGTCCACGCGCAGCCGGGCCGTCCCGTCGGGTGCCGGGCGCGGGTGCGCGGCGTCCCGTTCCTGGTCGGCGACGGACTCGGCGAACCGGTGCACGACGTGCGCGGCGCCGTCCGTGCCGCGTTCCAGTCCGATCCAGGAGTAGGCGTCGCCGAGCACCACGAGTCCCGCCCTGGCCCCGGGCGTCGTGCTGGTGAGTTGGAGGTCGACCTCGACCCGCGACGGCAGCAGCGGCAGCCGCTGGGTCAGCAGGTGCGGGACGCGGCGCAGGTCGCGCACCCCGTCCGCGGAGCGCACGCAGGCGAGCCGGAGCCCGTCCCCGGCGTGCGAACTCGCCCATCCGTCACGGTGGTTGGCGGTCCACTGCCACTGCCGGCCGTACCGGCCGCCGGGAAAGTCGTCGTCCGTGGCGGGCGCGGCGGCGGGCTGCGGCGGCAGTGCGGGCTTGCGGTGGACGAGGACGGGGGCGCCGTCCGCGCCGAGCACCGGCCAGCCGGAGTCGTCCCAGCGCATCGGCTGCAGGTGCACCACCCGCCCGTACGGGCCGCGCTGCTGGAAGTGGAGGAACCAGTCCTCCCCCGCCGCGGTGCGCACCCAGCCGCCCTGGTGGGGTCCGTTGACGGCGGTGTCGCCCTGTTCGAGCACGACGCGCTCCTCGTAGGGTCCGAAGAAGTCACGGGAGCGGAAGGCGCCCTGCCAGCCGCTCTCCACGCTCCCGGCCGGGGCGAGGATCCAGTACCAGCCGTCGTGCCGGTACGCCTTGGGGCCCTCGACGGTGAACCAGCCGGGGATCCGGTCCCCGTCGATCACCACCCGTCCCTCGTCGAGGAGTTCGCGGCCGTCGAGGCTCATCCGGTGGCCGGTGAGCCGGTTCTTGATCCCGGCGCGGGACTTGGCGTAGGCGTGCACGAGGAACGCCTCGCCGCTCTCCTCGTCCCACAGCGGGCACGCGTCGATGAGGCCCTTGCCCGCCTTGAGCAGGTGCGGCTTCGTCCACGGTCCCCTGACCGAGGGCGAGTTGATCTGGTAGACGCCGTGGTCGGGGTCGCCCCAGAAGATCCAGAAGCGGCCGTCGTGGTGCCGGAACGACGGCGCCCACACACCGCAGTCGTGGCGCGGGGTCGCGAACGCCTCGGCGGGTTCGAGGCGGTCGAGGGCGTGCCCGACGAGGGTCCAGTTGACTAGGTCGCGGGAGTGCAGCAGCGGCAGTCCCGGTGCGCGGCCGAAGCTGGACGCGGTCAGGTAGAAGTCGTCGCCGACGCGGACCACGTCGGGGTCGGACCAGTCGGCGGCGAGCACCGGGTTGCGGTAGGTGCCGTCGCCCAGGTCGCCGGTGCGCGGTGCGGCGCTCATGCGGCCACCGCCCTGCGGACCAGGCTCGCGGCGCGCTTCCGGTCGAGGCGGCCGTCGGCGACGACGGTGACGACCCGGCGGACGGCGGTGCCGCCCGCGGGGATCGCCAGGCGCGCGTCGCAGGCGAGCGAGGAGCCGACGCCCGGGTACTCGCCGGTGCGCACGAACCAGGGGTCGCGGCGGGTCTCGGCGGTGGCGCCGGCGAACACCAGGGTCCAGCCGTCGCCGGTGAGCGCCAGCCAGTCGGCCGGGCGGCCGTGCACGGCGGACTCGCCCTCGGCCGTGGCGGTGAACACGGCGGGCGCGGCCGGTTCCTTGGGGGCGCGCCAGAAGAAGCCTCCGTAGGCGGCGCCGGGGCGGCCGTTGGTGGCGGGGCTGCCGATGGTCAGGTCCTCGGCCGCCGGGTTGGTGAGCGCGAAGGTGAGGTCGAGCGCCCACGCGTCGTCGCCGAGCCGGGTGACGGCGACGGTGCGCCGCTCGCGCAGCAGGACGCCGCTGTCGGCCCGCCACTGGAGGTCCTCGACGAAGCCGTCGGGGTCGCTGAGCTTGAACTCGGCGTGCCGCTGCTCGCCGTGGTTGTCGAGCTCGGTGGGGCCCTGGCCGCGTACGTAGGTGCGGCCGCCCCAGAAGTTGCGTCCGGCGACGTCGGGGACGGCGACGCTCACGCCCAGGTGGTGGGCGTGGTCGGCCGGGGCGGACTCGGTGACCGGGGTGCCGGCCAGCGTGGTGACGGGGTGCAGGTAGGGGCGCGGCGCGAGGCGGGCCGGGAGGTCTGGGCGGGTCTCGTAGCGGGCGACGGGGCGGCCCGCGCAGGTCAGGGTCAGGGGGGCGGTGGCGAGTCGGTTCACGGTGCGGCCTCCAGTCCTTGCCTGGCCCAGAACGCTCCGAGCCCGGCGTAGCCGGTGAGGGTGTCGGCGCTGGCGGCGACGAGTCCGTCGACGCCGTGCACGACGCGGCGGTCGGCGCCGCCCCGCTCGCCGGGCACGGCGGTCCACGCCTCGGCGGGCAGGGCGCCCGGTTCGGGCGCGGTGCGGATCGCCTCGACGACCCGCATGAAGGCGCCCGTCGCGGCGGGGGTGACGAGGAGTTCGGTGGCGCCGTCGGTGGTGAGGTGGTCGACCAGGTTCTCCAGGAGGTCCGTGCGCGCGTGCACGGTCTCCTCGGGCCCGTGTCCGGCGCGCTGCACGAGGACGCGGTCCTGCTTGTACCAGAAGGTGATCCGGCCCCGGCTGCCGTGCACGACGACGTACGGCTCGTCGGGGCGTTGCGCGCACAGGGTCGCGGCGACGGTGACGCGGGAGCCGTGCCGGGTGGTGATCCCGACGTACGAGGTGTCGTCGGCCTCGATGTCGTTGGCGCGGAAGAGTTCCGTGCGGATGTCGGCGAGGTCGTCGCCGCCGGTGGCCCCGTCGAGGGCGAGGGCGGTGGCGACGGCGTGGGCGAGGGGGTTGGTGAGGACGCCGTCGACGACATCGGTGCCGTCGTCGTAGCGGCGGCGTCCGGCCCACGGCGCGCGGCGGAAGTACGCCTCGTCGCGGGCCCAGGCGCCTGCGGCGCCGATGCCGAGGGGGTCGCCGATGAGGCCGTCGGACACCAGGTCGCGGATGCGGGACACGGCGTCCGAGCCGAGGGACTGGAATCCGATCTGGCAGGCGATGCCGGCGGCGGCGACGCCGTGCGCCATCCGCTCGTACGCGGCGTACGAGGGGGCGGGCGGCTTCTCCAGGAGCAGGTGCACGCCCCGCCGGGCGGCGACGAGCGCCAGGTCGGTGTGTGTGGGGATGGGGGTGCAGACGATCGCGACGCGTGCGCCCGTCGAGTCGAGCAGTGCCCCGAAGTCGGCGTCCTGGGCGACTCCTTCGAACCCGGCGAGCTCGTCGGCGTCGAGCGGCTTCAGCTCGCAGACCCCGGCGAGCCTGACCCGGCCCGCGGCGGTGAGGCGGCGGATGTTGGCCAGGTGCCAGCGGCCGTGGCCGCGGGCACCGGCGAGGACGACGGGGACCGGTTCCCGTACGCGCAGGGTCGTCATCCCTTCACCGCCCCGGCGCTGAAGCCCGTGACGAGCCACTTCTGGATGAAGGCGAAGACGATCACGACGGGCAGGGCCGCGACGACACCGCCGGCGGCGAGCGCGCCGAGGGCGACGGAGTCGGCGCCCATGAGGGTCGCGAGGCCGACCGGGATCGTCTGCTTGCCCTGGTCGGAGAGGAACATCAGGGCGAACAGGAAGTGGTTCCAGCTGTGCACGAAGGCGAAGGAGCCGACCGCGATCAGTCCGGGCCGCAGCAGCGGGAGCACGACGGCGCAGAAGGCGCGGAAGCGTCCGCAGCCGTCGACCCAGGCGGCCTCCTCCAGGGACATCGGCACGTTCTTGATGAACCCGCTGATCAGGATCATCGTCAGCGGCAGCTGGAACACGGTCTCGGCGATGATGACGCTGCCGAGCGAGTTGATCATCCGCAGGTTGGCGAAGATCTCGAACAGCGGCACCAGCATCAGCGCGCCCGGGATGAACTGCGAGCACAGCAGCGCCAGCATGAAGCCCTGTTTGACGCGGAAGTTGAAGCGGGCGAGCGCGTAGCCGCCGGCCAGGGCGACGACGGTCGTCATGAGCATCGAGGCGACGCCGACGAGCAGGCTGTTCTGGAAGAAGGTCGCGAAGGCCCGCTCGTTCCACACCTTGTCGAAGTGTTCGAGGGTGAGCGGCCACGGCACGAGCGAGGTCGAGCCCGCGGGCCGGAACGCGAAGAGCAGCATCCAGTAGAAGGGGACGAGGGTGAACAGGAGGTACACGCCGAGCGGGACGTAGATCTGCCAGCGCGGCACGTCGTCCCAGGCGCGGCCCTTCTTGGGCGGGGCGGGGACGGCGCGGTGCCGTCCGGCCGCGGACGCGGGTGCGGTGGTGCCCACCAGGTCGGTCGACCGGGCTTCCTTGACGGTCACTTGTCGTCGCCCCCGAACTTGCTCAGGCGGAGATAGAGCATCGAGCAGAAGAGGAGGATCACGAAGGCGATGGAGGTCAGCGCGGACGCGTAGCCGAAGTCGTGGGAGTCGACGGCGATGGAGGCGATGCGCAGCGGCAGGGTGGTCGTCTCGCCCGCGGGTCCGCCGCCGGTGAGGGTGTAGAGGAGGTCGACGTTGTTGAACTCCCAGACGGCCCGCAGCAGCGTGGACAGGATGATCGCGTCCTTGAGGTGCGGCAGGGTGATGTGGAAGAACTGCCGCAGCCGGCTGGCTCCGTCGACCTCGGCGGCCTCGTAGAGGTCCTTCGGGACGGACTGCAGGTCGGCGAGGATGAGGATCGCGAAGAAGGGGACGCCGCGCCAGAGTTCGGCGGTGACGACGGCCGGGAACACGGTCGCGGTGTCGGACAGCCACGAGGTGCCGTAGCTGCCGATGCCCGCGTCGGCGAGGTAGCGGGTGAGGCCGGTCTGGGAGTTGTAGAGCAGCATCCAGACGGCCGAGGTGAGCACGCCGGAGACGGCCCACGGGGAGAAGACGAGGGCGCGGGCCATCCCGCGGCCGACGAACGTCTGGTTGACGACGAGCGCGAGCCCGAGGCCGAGCAGCAGCTGGAGGACGACCTGGACGACGACCCACTGGAGGCTGAAGCCGAGCGTGCTCCAGAAGTCGGGGTCGTCGGTGAACGCGGTGACGAAGTTGTCGAGGCCCGCGAAGCCGTTGCGCCAGGGCTTGGTGGGGTTGTAGTGCTGCAGGCTGTAGTAGAAGACGCTGATGACGGGGTACGCGATGAAGCCAAGCATCAGCAGCCCGGCGGGCGCGATCAGCAGGTAGGGCAGCCTGCGCGGGGTGGCTGACCTGCGGCGCCGGGACGGCGGGCTCTTGGCCACGGCTGCGGCTTGGGCCATGACGGGACTCCGTTCTCGGTGGCTCATATGTGGTGCAGGTGAAGCGCTTCACCGACGGTCGGCTCGAAGCGCTTCTCAGACGTCGTTCGGGGTGTCGACCAGGAGCGGGGGCGGCGGTCCGGGGAGGCGGCGGCCCGCGCCCCTCCCGCCGTGCGTTCAGCTCGCGTACGGGTCCGGTACCTTGCCCGGCCTGGCCAGGAAGGCGAAGTCGCAGCCGGTGTCGGCCTGCGTGATCTGCTCGTTGTAGAGCGCCCCGTATCCGCGCTCGTAGCGCTCGGCCGGTGCGCTCCACTCGCCCTGCCTGCGGGCCAGCTCGTCGTCCGGCACGTCGAGCCGGAGGGTGCGGGCGGCGACGTCGAGGGTGATGGTGTCGCCGGTGCGGACCAGGGCGAGGGGCCCGCCGACGTACGACTCGGGGGCGACGTGCAGCACGCACGCGCCGTAACTGGTGCCGCTCATCCGGGCGTCGGAGATCCGCACCATGTCCCGTACGCCCTGCTTGAGGAGGTGGTCGGGGATCGGCAGCATGCCGTACTCGGGCATGCCGGGGCCGCCCTTGGGACCGGAGTTCCTGAGCACCAGGACGCTGTCCGCGGTGATGCCCAGCTCCGGGTCGTTGATGGTGCGTTGCATGGTCTTGTAGTCGTCGAAGACGACGGCCCGGCCGGTGTGCTTCAGCAGGTGGGGCTCGGCGGAGATGTGCTTGATGACGGCGCCGTCGGGGCAGAGGTTGCCGCGCAGGACGGCGACCCCGCCCTCGGCGGCGACCGGGTTGTCGCGGGGGCGGATGACGTCGTCGTCGTGGACGACGGCGCCCGCCAGCTGCGATCCCAGCGTCCCGTTGACCGTGGGCCGTTCGAGGTGCAGCAGATCGGTGATCCGGGAGAGGAACGCGGGCAGGCCGCCGGCGAAGTGGAAGTCCTCCATCAGGTATGTCTGTCCGCCGGGCCGCACGTTCGCGAGCACGGGGACGGTGCGCGCGACGCGGTCGAAGTCGTCGAGGGTCAGGCGGACCCCGGCCCGTCCTGCCATGGCGATCAGATGGATCACGGCGTTGGTGGAGCCGCCGAGCCCGAGGACCGTGGTGACGGCGTCCTCGAACGCGTCGGCCGTGAGGATCTCGGACGGACGGAGCGCGGTCCAGGCCAGCTCGACGGCACGGCGCCCGGAGGCGGCGGCCATCCGCTCGTGCGCGGAGTCGACCGCGGGGATCGACGAGGCGCCGGGCAGGGTCATCCCGAGCGTCTCGGCCGCCGCGGTCATGGTGGAGGCGGTCCCCATGGTCATGCAGTGGCCGGGAGAGCGCGCCAACCCGCCCTGGAGTTCCCGGAGTTCGCAGTCGGTGAGGTTGCCCGCGCGGTGCTCGTCCCAGTACTTCCACATGTCGGTGCCGGAGCCGAGCGTCTCGCCGCGCCAGTGGCCCGGCAGCATCGGGCCCGCGGGCACGAAGAGGGACGGGACGTCGGCGGAGGTCGCGCCCATGAGGAGCGCGGGCGTCGACTTGTCGCAGCCGCCGAGCAGCACCGCCGCGTCGACCGGGTAGGAGCGCAGCAGCTCCTCGGTCTCCATGGCGAGGAGGTTGCGGTAGAGCATCGGGGTCGGCTTCTGGTATGTCTCCGAGAGCGTGGAGACGGGGAACTCCAGCGGGAAGCCGCCCGCCTGCCACACGCCCCGCTTGACGGCCTCGGCGCGCTCGCGCAGGTGGACGTGGCAGGGGTTGATGTCGGACCAGGTGTTGAGGACGGCGATCACCGGGCGGCCCCGGTACTCCTCGGCCTCGTAACCGAGCTGCCGCATACGGGCGTTGTGGGACCAGGTGCGCAGGGCGCCCTCGGTGCCGTACCACTGGTGCGAGCGGAGCTGCTCGGGGGCGAGGCGGGCTCTGGCGGCGGCGCTCATATGGACCACCCCGCCGCGATGCCGGCGACCTCGGCGCGCTCCGCCTCGGGCAGTTCCCGGCTCGGCGGGCGGACCTCGCGGCGGCACAGGCCGAGCGCGGCGAGGGCCTCCTTGACGACGGAGACGTTGTTGGCCGAGGCGTCGGCGCCGCGCAGTTCCTCGAAGCGGCGGATCTGCTCCCAGACCTTCATGGCGGCCGGGTAGTCACCGGATCGAAGCGCTTCGATCATGGACAGCGAAATGCCCGGCGCGACGTTCACGAGCCCGGAGGTGAAGCCGGTGGCGCCCGCCGAGAAGTAGGCGGGCGCGTACGGCTCGGCGAGCCCGGCGACCCACACGAACCGGTCGAGGCCGGCGTCCCGGGCGAAGCCCGCGAAGCGTGCGGCGTCCGGCACGGCGTACTTCACGCCGATCACGTTCGGGCAGGCCGCGCCGAGCTCGGCGAGCCGCTCCCCGGGGAGCGAGGCGTTCTTGATGTAGGGGACGACGCCCAGTTCGGGCACGGCGTCCGCGATGGCCCGGTGGTAGTCGACCCAGCCGGCGGCGGAGACGTACGGGTGCACGGGCTGGTGCACCATCACCATGTGGGCGCCGTGCTCGCGGGCGTGGCGGGCGGCGTCGATCGCGGTGGGCAGGTCGTGTCCGACACCGACCAGGATCGCGGCCCGCCCCCCTGCCTCGTCGAGCGTCGACTCGGTGACCAGGCGGCGCTCCTCGGGCGCGAGGGCGTAGAACTCGCCGGTGTTGCCGTTCGGGGTGAGGATGCGCACCCCGCCGTCGAGCAGGCGACGCAGCAGGGACCTGAAGGTCGCGTCGTCGATCGATCCGTCCTCGGCGAACGGGGTCACCGGGATCGCGACGACATCGGCGAGCGCGGCCCGCTGGGTCTCGAACGCGTACGGCGACGGTGTGCTCGGCGTCGCGTCGGTCGGCAGGGTCATGAGTGCTGCTCACCCTCTTCTTCCCGGGCCTCGGGGAAGGCCCGCTGGACGAACGACGCGATGTGGTCCCGCAGCGCGCGCGAGGCGCCCTGCGCGTCCCCGGCGAGCGCGAGTTCCAGGATCTCCCGGTGCTCGGTCGCCTCCCGCTCCCACGACGGGTCGGCGGCCCAGGCCACGGCGGAGACCAGGGCGGCCTGGTCGCGGACCTCGTCGAGCATCCGGCCGAGCAGCGGGTTGCCGCACGGGACGTACAGGGCGCGGTGGAACTCCCGGTTGGCCAGGGAGCGTTGGGCGGTGTCGGTCGCGGTGTCGGACCGTTCGAGGGCGGACCGAGCCTCGTCGAGGGAGGCGCGGCGCTGCACGGTGCGGCGCAGTGCCTCCGGTTCGAGCAGCAGGCGCACGTCGTAGACCTCGCGGGCCATGTCCGCGTCCACCATGCGCACCGTGACGCCCTTGTACTGGCTCATCACGACGAGTCCGGTCCCGGCCAGGGTCTTGAGCGCCTCGCGCACCGGCGTCTTGGAGACTCCGAACTGCGCGGCGAGGTCGGTCTCGACCAGGGCCTGGCCGGGGCTCAACTGCCCGGTGAGGATGCGGCTCTTGATGCCCTCCAGGACGTACTGGGTACGGGAGGGGATCGGGGTGGGCACAGAGGTCATGCGCGCCTCTCGGTGTCGCGGTCTCGCACGGGGGGTGGTGCTCGTGCTGGTGGTACTCGCGTGTGATGTCTGGCGCATCCCGTAGGACATGCCTCGTACGGCATGCCTCATACGACATGTCTCGTACGGCGTATCTCGCGTACCGCGTATCGCGTCTCATATATGACGTACGAAGTACGACGCGTTGAAGTTAGAAGCACCGGCATGTTTCGTCAACGCTTCTGGCAGAAGAAGTCCCGTACTACGGTGGCTCGTTGACGGTCACACCCGTACGACCTGCACTGTCCTGTCCCGCGTGACCCGATGGTTACCTTCCCGTGAGCACAACGCGGCCCTCATGTGCGGAGACTGCGTCCATGCCCCGTACCGCACCCCGTCGCCGGGGGCTCGTCCCGGCGCTCACCTGCGCCGTCGTACTGCTCGCCGCGTCCTGCACGGGCGACGACGAGAGTGCCCGCCCCGCCTCCCCGGGGCGCTGCACGACCCCGCCGGCCGCGTCGCCCGCTCCCGCGCCCGAGCGGACGGCCGGCGACCGCAGGCGCGCCCCGAACCGGGACGACTTCGACGGCGACGGCCGGCGCGATCTGCTCCTGACGGGCTGGAACAAGAAGCGCGGCGAGGCCTGGGAGCCCAACCGTTCGCTGCTGCTCGGCTCCTCGTCCGGTGCTCCCGAGGGCCGTCAGGTCTCGCTCACCGACCACTTCCCCGGCATCGACGCCCCGATCGTCGGCAACCCGGGGACGCAGGGCGGGCCCGTCGCGTCCCTCACCGGCGACCTGGACGGCGACGGCCGCGCCGACATCCTCCTCACCGCCTACCGGACGAAGCGGAACGGGGACTTCGACCACTACGAGGAGCAGGTCCTGTGGGGCGGCGCGGGCGGGGTCAGCGGCCGGCGCCACCGGCTGCCCGACACCTCGGTGCCGCACCTCGCGATCGGCGACCTCGACGGCGACGGGCACCTCGACCTGGTGTCGGGACCGTACCGGGCGACCAAGGGCGCGACGAACGAAGTCCGGTGCGCGGAGGTCGAGTTCGGCCCGTTCGACCACGCCGACGGCAGTCCCGACCAGCGCCGGTTCATCGACATCACCCAGCGCGGCCGGGTCTACACGGACTCGCTCACCGCGGGCGACTTCGACGGGGACGGCCGCGACGAGTTCGTCACCACGGGGGTCCACGCGGAGGGCAGGGAGACCGAGGACGCCTGGCCGAAGGTGTTCGCCGACGCGTCGTACTACCGCGTCGGCGCGGACCGTTCGGTGGTGCGGGCCGGCGGGATCGCGGCGCTCGGCCACGGCAAGCAGCTCCCGTACGACCCGGAGGGCGACGAAGGCGGCCTGCCGATCCTCCATCCGGCCAACGGCCTGGCGGTCGACCGCACGGCCGACTTCGGCGGCAACGGCCGCGTCGACCTGATCCACGACGACAAGGTGGTCTACGGCGGCCCCGCGGGCCCCGGCACCGGCCGCGCCACGACCGAGCCGCCCGAGGGCCACAACTCGGCGGTGGGCGACGTGAACGGCGACGGCCGCGACGACCTGGTCACCGCCGACTACAGGGACCGGCAGAACCAGATCGGCAACGTCGCGGTCTTCCTCGGCGGGCGCGACGGACTCGCGACGACCGCCTCGTACACCTTCGACCGCACCGACGTCGGCATGCCCGGCCTGCCGACCGAGGACTACGAGCGGGACTACTTCGGCACCGAGCTGGCCCTCGCCGACCTGGACGGCGACGGCTGCGACGAACTGGCCGTCGAGACCCACGAGTTCCACACGCTGCGTCCGGCCCGGCAGGGCGTGTACTGGATCGTGCCGGGCAGCCGGCAGGGTCCGGTCACCGGCCGGGCGTTCCGGCTCGACGCGTGGCGCATCGGCCGCGACTGACCCCTGCCCGCCGCAGCACCCCACCGGCCCACCACCACACCCACACCCACACCCGCACTCACACCGGAGACCGCACCCGATGAACACGCCCCCGTCGCCGCACGAGCCCCTCCTGATCGGCGCCCTCGCTCCCCTCACCCGGCCCGGCTGGACCGAGGCGGGCCGGCATCTGGTCGCCGGCCTCGGACTGGCCGTGGACGAGGTGAACGACGCCGGCGGGATCGGCGGACGGCCCCTCGACCTGCTGGTCCGGGACACGGCCGCCGATCCCGGGCGGGCCACGGCGGCGGTGGACGAGCTGGCCGCTCTGGGCGTGGCCGCGCTGGTCGGCGAGTACCACAGCGTCGTCGCCCGGGCCGCCGCCGCCCGCGCCGAAGCCGTCGGTCTGCCGTTCCTCTGCTCGTCCGCGGTGCTCGACGCGCTCACCGACGGCCCGGCCGACCGGGTGGCGCGGCTCGCCCCGCCGCAGTCGCGCGGCTGGCGGGTCTACGCGGACTTCCTGGCCGGCGCCGGCCACCGCCACGTCGCGGTCGCCACCCAGCCGAGCGTCTACTGGGCGTCGGGCGTGCGGATCCTGCGGGAGCGCCTCGCCGAGCACGGCGGCAGCGTCACCGAGCTCGACCTGCGCGAGCTCACCCCCGCGGCCGTCTGCGACGCGCTCGCCGGCCTTGGCGCGACGGCGCTCCTGCTGCTTGCCGGCCATCCGGACCCGGCGGTGCCGGTCGTCCGGGCGGTGCGCGGCGACGCACGCCTGACCGGGATGCTGCTGGGCGCTCCGGCCGGGCAGCCGGAGTTCACCGAGTGGGTGTCGCTGCTGGGCGCGGACGGGGCGGGCATCCCGTTCCTGCGGTACCTCCCCGAGCGGCCGGGGCCCCTCGCCGAGCGCGTCGGGAAGGCGCTGCGCGAGCGGCTGGCCGAGGCGCCCTCCTTCGTCGCCTTCGAGGGCTACGACGCGGTCCTCGTGCTCGCCGACGCGCTGCGCTCACCCGGTGTGTCCTGGCCGGACGCCACGGCCGACGGCACGCGCGGCCCGGTCCGGTTCGCGCGCACGCCGGGGATCGGCGTCTGGCAGTCCACCGGGATGCCCGTCCAGGTCGCCGACCGCGACCCGGCGGACCACGACCGCTTCCGGGTCCTGCACACGGACGCCGAGGCTTAGGCGAACCGGCCACCGGCCACCGGCCACCGGCCACCGGCCACGGCTACGGCTACGGCTACGGCTACGGCTTCCAGTACGGGTCCCGGCCGCTCAGGCCGATGACCCGGTCGAGGAGCGGGGCCTCGTCCGGCACCGGTACGACCGGGCCGAACAGGCCGTCGCGGCCGTCGTCACCGTCGCCGGCCGGTGTGAGCAGCTGCTGCGCCGCGCGCAGCGCCGCCTCGTCGGGCACGTACGGCTGGCCGGTGGCCCGTGCCACGTCCCAGCCGTGCACGACCAGTTCGTCGGCGGTGACGAGCCCGGCGACGGCGCCGGGCAGGTCGAGGCCGCCCGCCTGCGTCATGCCCTGCCAGGCGGCCGGGTCCTGCCACGCCTCGGCGAGGTCGTCGAGCGCCCTGGGCAGCGCGGCGCGCCAGTCGGGTCCGAGGTCGGGCAGGTCGGTGCCGGTCGCCTCGCCGGTCTCCTTGCGTCCGGTGGCGCGCAGCGCGACGGCCAGGCCGACGACGTGGCCGAGCAGATGGCGCACCGCGTACTCGGGGCAGGGGGTGGGCAGGTCGAGCTGTTCCTCGCGGACGCCGTGGGCGAGGCGCGCCACGATGCGGGCCTGCGGGCCGATGTCCACTGTCGTGTCACTCATGGTGACCCTTCCGGTGAGTCCGAGATCTCACCGGTGCAGACCGGCCCGCGGCCCGTAACTCATCGGTGCCGTACGCATCGGCGCCGTACGCATCGGTGCCGTTCGCTCAGAGCCCGGCGAGGGCCTCCGTGACGGCGTCGAGGTCGGCGTCCGACGCGAGACCCGCGTGGTAGAGCCGCAGCTCGGTGGCGCCCAGCTCGCGGGCGGCGCGCGCGTCGGCGGCGAGGGTGCCGGGGCTGCCGCCCATGCCGCGGACGACGGTGAGGTTCGCGGCGACCACTCCCCTGCCCTGTGCGGCGAACGGGCCGACGAGTCCCGCGCCGCCGGTGCAGGGCACGACGACGCCGTCGGCGACGGAGAGGACGTGGGCGGGGTCGACGCCCGCGTTGGCGCCGCAGTGGTACGAGACCGGGTCGGCGTGCAGCAGTACCTGGAAGCCGTCCGGGGCCGCGTCGCGGACCGCCGCGACGGCCGTCTCCTGGAGGCTGCGGGCGGTCGCGTCACGGAAGGCGCGGGTCGCGGTGGCGGTCTCGGCCCCGAGCAGCTTCTCGACGGCGTCCCAGCCGCCGTCGGGCGTCTCGCCGCGCCACACGGGTTCCAGGGCGGCTCGCACCGATTGCGCCAACGCGTCGGC
Organism: Streptomyces sp. KL116D; assembly: GCF_030766975.1. Lineage (NCBI taxonomy): Bacteria > Bacillati > Actinomycetota > Actinomycetes > Kitasatosporales > Streptomycetaceae > Streptomyces > Streptomyces sp. KL116D. Next base: position 65,656 of record NZ_JASERH010000060.1, read on the forward strand.
GTCCAGGCCGTGTTGCCCGTACCCGTCCCGGCAGGACGGGCAGAAGCAGAGCGACATCAGGTACTGCCCGGCCTCGCCGAGGCCGACCCCCGCCGTCTTGTCGTGGGCGTGCAGGTGCGCGAGGCCGTACCAGCCGAGCGACTCCAGTTCGGTGCCGCGCGCGCCGGGCCGGGTGGCGGCCTCGGCGGCGAGGTCGACGAGGTAGGTGCGGGTGGTGGGCTGGGCGATGCAGGGGGCCCAGGGGTAGCGGTCGCCGTAGGCGTTGACGACGGAGGTGTGCGGATGGTCCGCGCCCAGGCGGGAGTTGTGGGCGAGGACAACCCAGGTGTGGACGTCGAGTCCGGCCGCGGCGAGCGCGTCTGCGGCTTCGCCGAAGGCGTCACCGGGGGCCCAGTCGCCGGCCGCGTACGGCGCCAACTCCCTCCCCTTCCAGCGCTGTTCGTCGACCGGGTAGAGGACGGCGGCGTGTTCGGCGGTGACGATGCGGTGGCGCGGGTGGCGCGGGGTGAGGGCCCGGGTGGAGTGGTAGGCGGCGGCGAGCGTGACCTGCTGGACGCCGAGGTCCGCGATGCGGCGGGCGGCGTCCGGGTCGCCGACGACGTCCCAGGGGTAGACGAAGGCGGAGGTCTTCACTCACCGGCTCCTTCCAGCAACTGCTGCCCGCGCTCGATGAGTTCGGCGAGCTGCTTGACGTGTTCCTCGCGGGGCTCCTGCAGCGGCGGGCGCACCTCGCCGACGTCGAGCCCGCGCAACCGTACCCCGGCCTTCACGAGCGCGACCGCGTACCCCTTCCCCTGGTTGCGGAGTTCGACGAGGGGCCGGTAGAAGCCGTCGAGGAGCCGGTTCACGGTGGCGTCGTCGCCCGTGTTCAGGGCCTTGTGGAAGCCCTGGGCGATGTCGGGCGCGAAGGCGAAGACGGCGGAGGAGTAGAGGGTGATGCCGATGCCGCGGTAGGCGAGCCCGGTGAGTTCGGCGGTGGGCAGCCCGTTGAAGTAGAGGAACTCCTCCGGGACCTCGGACCGTACGGCGCTGACGATGCGCTGCATCAGGTCCAGGTCGCCGAGGCCGTCCTTGAGGCCGAGGACCTTGGGGTGGCGGGCGAGCTCGACGACGGTCCGCGGGGTGAACACGGCGTTGTCGCGCTGGTACACGATGATGTCGAGGGAGGTCGCGTCGGCCAGTTCCGCGTAGTGCCGGAGCAGCCCCTCCTGGCCGGCCACGACGAGGTAGGGCGGCATCGCCAGCAGGGCGTCCGCGCCCGCCCGTTCGGCCCTGCGCGCGTACTGGACTGCGAGCGCGGTGCCGTACCCGGCGCCCGCGACGACGGGCACCCGGCCGGCCGTCGCCTCGACCGCGGCCGCGACGCACTCCTCGAACTCCTCGGGCGCGAGCGCGTGGAACTCGCCGGTGCCGCAGCAGGCGAACACGGCGGCGGCCCCGGCCTCGACGCCGCGCCGCACGTGGGTGCGGTAGGTGTCGAGGTCCACCGCACCGTCGGGTCCGTACGCGGTCACCGGGAAGAACAGCGGCCCACGGGGGATGCTGAGTCGGGCGGCGAGCGGGGCTGGCGTCACGGGCTCTCCCTGAACATGTGCCTGAAACATGTGCACGTTTCTGATCCGCGTCTATATTTCTGAACGCGCTCACCGTAAGCCGCCCTCCAGGAGGCGGTCAAGCGTCCGAACTCGCCGCATTCACACGACTCTTGACGGGCCGGACGGCGGCTCCTTAGCGTTGCCTCTCGCATCCATGAATGTGAATGCAGCTCACGGACACGGAGACCACGCGCATGTCAGCCCTTCCCGGCACCCCGACGCCCCCCGGGCCCCGCACGATCCTGCTCACCGGCGCCGCCGGCGGCCTCGGCACGCTGATGCGGGACCTGCTGCCGCAGCACGGCTACGACCTGCGCCTGCTCGACGTGCGCCCCGTCGAGGACGCGCCGGACGCGATCGTCGCCGACCTCAACGACACGGCGGCGCTGCGCGAGGCGGTGCGCGGGGTGGACGGCGTGCTGCACCTCGCCGGGATCTCCCTGGAGTCGACCTTCGACAAGATCCTCGAGTCGAACATCAAGGGCACCTACCAGCTGTACGAGGCGGTGCGCGAGGAGGCGGCGTCGCGCGCGGACGGCACCGGCCCGCGGATCGTCTTCGCCTCCTCGAACCACGCGATCGGCTACACCCCGCGCCCGCGCGTGGAGGACGGCGCCCCCCTCGTCCCGGTGGAGACGCTGCGCCGCCCCGACACCTTCTACGGCCTGTCGAAGTCGTTCGGCGAGGACCTCGCCCAGTTCTACTGGGACGAGCACGGCGTGGAGACGGTGTCGGTGCGCATCGGCTCCTGCTTCAAGGAGCCGACCGACGTCCGCATGATGTCGGTGTGGATGAGCCCGGCCGACGGCGCCCGGCTGTTCCACGCGGCCCTGTCCGCCGAGAAGGTCGGGCACACGGTCGTCTACGGCTCGTCCGCCAACACCCGCGTCTGGTGGGACCTCTCCAGCGCCCGCGCCCTCGGCTACGCGCCGCAGGACAACTCCGAGGTGTACGCGGAGAAGCTCCTCGCCGAGCACGGCCCGCTCAGCGACGACAACCCGGCCCACCGCTTCATGGGCGGCCGCTTCATCAACGACCCGCCGATCTGGCCGTACTGAACGCCGGTCCCGCGGCCCGCTTCCGCCGTACGGGACTTAAGTCATGATTTCCGGCATTCCGGCCGGGCATCACTGAGATGCCCGGTCACCTCCGGGCAGCCAGGACGCCCGACGGAACCCGGACACGGAAGCAGGACACCTTCATGCCGCCCACACCCCGCCCCGCCGCCCCGCACCCGCCCGTCGCCTTCGGCGCGGCGCCTCCCGAGGAGCTGGCGGACCTGGCCGTGGACGCGATCACGCAGGAGATCTTCCTGGCGCCGAAACCGGGACTGCTCGACCCCCGGGCGCACGCGCCCACATCGGCCGCGTTCCGCTCCCTCGCGGGCACCGGCGACCTGCTCAGGGAAGCCTTCCTGGAGGCGGCCGAGGCCGGAGCGGACATCGGCCGGCTGGACGCGGCCTGCCGCCGGGCGCAGGGCGCCGTCCCCCAGGTGGCGTCCGACGACGGGCTCGACCGGGCGAGCCGCGTCCTGTGTCTGCTGGTGGCCGGCTGCGCCCACGGCGCCGACGGCGCGACCGACGCCTGCCGCCTCGCGCTCGACCTCGGCAGGGAGGTCGAACCCACCGGGGCGCTGGCCCACGACTACCCGCTGAGCACGGCCGAGAAGGAAGCCTGTCTGCGCCTCACCCAGGTCATGCTGCCCACGCTCGGCGCGGCCAGGTCCCGGGGCGTCGCCGAGGAGACCGTCCAGCTCGACGCGCTGCTCACCTACATCTCCTGGCTTCAGGACGACCGGGTGCTGCGCGAGCACGGCCCGCTCGCCCTGCGCATGATCCAGCGGGACGCGGCAGCGGTGCTGGCCGCGGGCGGCACCGGCAGCACCGACGGCCGCCACCTGCTGCGCGACATGGACGAGTCGGCCCGCCACTACGGAATCCGCCCCGCGGGCAGCGGCGCCCTCCTCCCCGTCCTCCTGTTCCTGGGCCTGATGACCCCACCCCAGGACCTCGAGAAGGCGGCGTGACCGATGCGGGGGGGCGGCCTCGTGACCCCGGCGAGGGCGGATCCGGACGGGGCCGGTCGGCGGCTCCCCGCTGGCCGCCGGGGGCCATCGCGGTGATCATGTTCGGCACGGCCGTACTTCCCGCGCACTGGAGGCCCGATCCGCATGATGGACCCCTCCTCGACGCGGGCCGCCCGCTCCCGCCTGGACCTCCAGGCGATCCACGAGCTGCTCGACGCCCAGCGCCGACGCGTCCGGAAGTACGCCGAGGCGCACCGCCCCCGCCCGCCGGTCACCCGGTCGGCCCCGACACCGCAGTACCCGGTGCCGCCGTCCGCGCAGCAGATCCTCGACGCCGTCCCGAATCCCGCGCTGCTGCTGGCTCCCGTGGTCGACGGCGCCGGCCGGATCCAGGACATCCTCTACGTGACCCAGAACGCGGCGGCCCGCGCCTACGCGACCGAGCGGCTCGCCCCCTCCATCCCGCCGACCTGGACGGCGCCGGTGTCGCTGTACGAGCACTTCCCCGCGGTCGGCGGCACCCCGGTCCCCGGCATGGTCGCCCGCGCCTTCCACGAGGGCACCGTCCAGGGCCCCGAGACCATCGAGTGGATCGCGGACACCCCGTCGGGCCCGACGCGGATCAACGATCAGGTGCAGATCACGCCGTGCGGCGAGCACGTGCTGGTCGTCTGGGAGCGCGGGCACCGGCTGCGCATGGCGGCCGCCGCGCAGCAGCTGGTCCGGGTCTGCTGGGCGGAGTGGAACCTCGGCGATCACGGCGTCGAGCCGTCCGGCAGCTTCCGTCAGGTCCTCGGCCTCGACACGAACGCGCCGCTGCCCGGCCTGGCCGACCTGGCCCACGCGGCCTCGCCCGAGAGCCTGCCCGGCCTCTACCAGGCGCTGTACGACGTCATCCTGCGCAAGCGGACGACGGACTGCGAGCTGCGGCTGCGCGGCGCGGGCGACCGGGTCATCCGGATGACGGCCGAGCCGATCCGGATCGCCCCCGGCAGCCTGGTGTGGGCGGTGCGCGGCGTCCTCGTCGACGTGACCGCGGAGCGCCGCCGCCGGGACGCCGCCGAACGCGCCGAGCGCGAGGCCCGCCTGCAGCAGGAACGCGCCGAGGCCGTCGCCGACGTCGCGAACGCGCTGCGCGAGGCGGTGCTGCCGCACTTCCAGGACGAGCTGGCCGCCTACGGTCTGGAGGCCGCCGCCGTCTACCGTCCCGACGCCCGCGAGGCCGGGGTCGGCGGCGACTGGTACAAGGCGCGCAGGCTGCCCGGCGACCGGCTGCTGATCGCGCTGGGGGACGCACGCGGCCACGGCCTGGACGCGGTCACCCTCATGGCGAAGCTGCGGTACGCGCTGGCCGGGCTCGCGTACACCGAACAGCGGGTCGAGCAACTGACGCAGTGGCTGAACGAGTTGGCCTGCGCCGACGGGATCGAGTCCACGGCGACCGCGATCATCGCCCGCTACCACCCCGAGATCGCCCTGCTGCGCTGGACGTGCGCCGGGCATCCGAACCCGGTCCTGGTCAGGTCCGGCCGGACGACGCAACTGCCCCTGCCGCCGGGCGGTCCCGGGCTGCCGGTGGGGGTGCTGCCCGGTGCCGCCTACACGGCGGCGGCCGTCTCGCTGGAGATCGGCGACATCGTGCTGCTGTACACGGACGGACTGACCGAGCGGCGCGGTCACGACCCGGACGAGGACACCGAACGCTTCCTGGCCGCCGCCCGGGACTGCTTCGCCGACGCGGCGCCCGGCACCGGCCGCGAGGACCTGCTGGACTACGCCCGGCGCCTGGTCGCCCGCCTCGACGGCCCGCACCGCCACGACGACGCCACGCTCCTCGCCCTGCGCCGCATCACCCCGCGCACCCCGTCCGCCCGGGCGGCGGGCTGACCACCCGCCGGGCCCGCCGCTCCGGCGCACGTGGTCGGCAAACGGGCCCGCGCGCCCTGTTGACCGGGCATCCACCGCGCCCGAACCCACCAGGTCCCCCGCTCCCGCGCAGGTCCGAGCCGGGCATCGCACACCGGGAACGGGCAGGAACGGGCACCATCGGGCCCGCGACAGACCTGGTCACCCCCGCCCGCCGCCGGTAGAACTTCCGGTGCGGGCCCTGCCGGGCCCGAACGGGCAGCGGAGCCGGGGAGGCGGGCGGCATGGGCGCCGAGGAACGACAGCGGGAGATCGTACGCGCGGCGCGCCGCACCGGTTCGGTCGACGTCACGGAGCTCGCGGCCGACCTGGGCGTCGCCAAGGAGACGGTCCGCCGTGATCTGCGGGCGCTGGAGGACCACGGTCTGATCCGGCGCACGCACGGCGGGGCGTATCCGGTGGAGAGCGCCGGGTTCGAGACGACGCTCGCGTTCCGCACGACGATGCACGTGCCGGAGAAGCGGCGGATCGCCACGGCCGCCGCCGACCTGCTCGGCGACGCCGAGACGGTCTTCGTCGACGAGGGGTTCACGCCGCAGCTGATCGCGGAGGCCCTGCCGCGCGACCGGCCGCTCACCGTGGTCACCGCGTCGCTGGCGACGGCGGGCGCGCTCGCCGAGGCCGACAACACCACGGTGCTGCTGCTCGGCGGGCGGGTGCGCGCGGGCACGCTCGCCACCGTCGACCACTGGACGACGAAGATGCTGGCCGGCTTCGTCATCGACCTCGCCTACATCGGCGCGAACGGCATCAACCGCGACCACGGCCTGACCACTCCCGACCCGGCGGTCAGCGAGGTCAAGGCGCAGGCGATCCGGGCGTCGCGGCGCACCGTCTTCGCGGGCGTGCACACCAAGTTCGGGGCGGTCAGCTTCTGCCGGTTCGCGCCGGTGGGCGCCCTGGAGACGATCGTGACGAGCACCCAGCTGCCCGCGTCCGAGGCGCACCGCTACTCGCTGATGGGCCCGCAGGTCATCCGCGTCTGACCGGCCGTACCCCGTCGACTTCCCCGGTACGTACGGCGGTTCCGCACACCCTCTCGCGTACCACTTCGTCCCCCGTCCCACGAAATGTCCAGGAGCATCCATGCGAACCCAGAGCCGACGGAGGCCGCCGGGCGCCCTGCTCGCGACGGCCGCCGCAGGGACGCTGCTCACCCCTCTCCTGTCCGGCTGCTGGGCCGGAGCCGGCGGGCTCGGGGGCGGCGACTCCATCAACGTCCTGATGGTGAACAACCCGCAGATGACCGAGTTGCAGAAGCTCACGGCCCGCTACTTCACGCGGGAGACCGGCATCAAGGTCAACTTCACCGTCCTGCCGGAGAACGACGTCCGCGACAAGATCAGCCAGGACTTCGCCAACCAGGCGGGCCAGTACGACGTCGCGACGCTCTCCAACTACGAGATACCGATCTACGCCCGCAACGGCTGGCTGCACGAGCTCGGCCCGTACGTGAAGAAGGACCCCGGCTTCGACCAGCAGGACATCCTCGAACCGATGCGGGAGTCGCTCACCGGCGAGGACGGCAAGCTCTACGGGGAGCCCTTCTACGGCGAGTCGTCCTTCCTGATGTACCGCAAGGACGTCTTCGCGAAGAAGGGCCTGACGATGCCCGCGCACCCGACCTGGCGGCAGGTCGCGGACCTCGCGGCGAAGGCGGACGGCGCCGAGCCGGGCATGAAGGGCATCTGTCTGCGCGGCCTGCCCGGCTGGGGCGAGCTGATGGCGCCGCTGACGACGGTCGTGAACACCTACGGCGGCACCTGGTTCGACAAGGACTGGACGGCCCGCCTCGACGACAAGGGCTTCAAGGACGCGACCCGCTTCTACGTGGACCTGGTCCGCAAGCACGGCGAGTCGGGGGCGGCCCAGTCCGGCTTCGCCGAGTGCCTCAACAACCTCACCCAGGGCAAGACCGCCATGTGGTACGACGCCACGTCCGCCGCCGGTTCGCTGGAGGCCGCCAAGTCCCCGGTCAAGGGCAAGATCGGCTACGTGTCGGCGCCGGTCGAGAAGACGGAGTCGAGCGGCTGGCTCTACACGTGGGCGTGGGGCCTGCAGAAGGCGTCCCACAACCCCGACAAGGCGTGGAAGTTCATCTCCTGGGCGTCCGGCAAGGAGTACGAGAACCTCGTCGGCGAGAAGATCGGCTGGTCGAACGTCCCGGCGGGCAAGCGCGCCTCGACCTACGAGATCCCCGAGTACCGCGCCGAGGCCGCCGCGTTCCAGGAGCAGACGCGCACCGCCATCGCGGGTGCCCGGCCGCGCGATCCGGGCGTGCAGAAGCGGCCCGCGCCCGGCATCCAGTTCGTCGGCATCCCCGAGTTCACCGATCTCGGCACCAAGGTCTCGCAGGAGATCAGTGCGGCCGTCGCCGGACGCCAGTCCGTCGACTCGGCCCTGCGCAAGTCCCAGGAACTCGCCGCCGAGATCGCGAAGGAGTACGAGGGACGATGACGACACCGACCACCGCCACCCCTCCCCCCGCCGTCTCCGTGCCGCGCGCCCGCACCGCGCAGAGTCCGGGCGCACCCGGCCGGCTGCGTGTCTGGGCGACCCGTGCGCCGCTGCTCCCCGCCCTGGTCTTCATGATCGTGGTCACCCAGCTCCCGTTCGTGGCCACGCTGGTGATCTCCTTCTTCGACTGGAACGCGCTGTACCCGGACGCCCGGCAGTTCACCTGGTTCGGCAACTACGCGGAGGTCCTCACCGACCCCGACCTGCGCAAGTCCGTCCTCACCACCATCCTCCTGACGGTGGCCGTGGTCGTGGCGAGCCTGGTCGTCGGGCTCGCGCTCGCCCTGCTGCTCGACCGGAAGTTCCGCGGCCGGGGCCTGGTCCGCACGCTGCTGATCGCCCCGTTCCTCGTCGTGCCGGTGGCGGCGGCGCTGCTGTGGAAGCACGTCCTGTACAACCCCGAGTACGGGCTCCTGAACGGCCTGTTGCACTACGTCGGCGGCCCGCAGCCCGACTGGATCTCCCGCACCCCGCTGCTGGCGGTGGAGGTCTCGCTGATCTGGCAGTGGACCCCGTTCATGATGCTGATCCTGCTCGCGGGCCTGCAGTCGCGCTCCCCCGAACTCATCGAGGCGGCCCGGATGGACGGCGCGGGCCCCTGGCAGATCTTCCGCCACCTCACGCTTCCGCACCTTCGCCGCTATCTCGAACTCGGCGCCCTGCTCGGCTCGATCTACATCGTGCAGAACTTCGACGCCGTCTTCACGCTCACCTCGGGCGGTCTGGGCACCGCCAACCTCCCGTACACCGTCTACCAGACCTTCTACCAGGCCCACGAGAACGGGCTCGCCTCGGCGGCCGGCGTCCTGGTCGTCATCGGTTCGATCATCATCGCGACGTTCGCGCTGCGCGTCGTCTCGTCGCTGTTCCGTGAGGAGGCGTCACGCGGATGACACTCTCGACCTTCTTCAGGACCAAGGGGCTCGGCCTCGTCGCCTGGCTGGCCGGCATCGTCTTCTTCCTGCCCGTCGCCTGGATGGCGCTGACGTCCTTCCACTCGGAGAGCGACGCGGCGACCAACCCGCCGTCGTGGGCGGCCTCCCTCACCCTCGACGGCTACCGCGACTTCTTCGGCGCGGGCGGCGGCGCGAGTCCCTGGCCCGCGCTCATCAACTCGACGGTGGCGTCGGTGGTTTCGACGCTCTGCGTACTGCTCCTCGCGCTCCCGGCGGCGTACGCGCTGTCCATCCGGCCGGTGAAGAAGTGGACGGACGTCCTGTTCTTCTTCCTCTCCACGAAGATGCTGCCGGTGGTGGCGGGGCTCCTCCCGCTCTACCTCTTCGCGAAGAACACCGACTTCCTCGACAACATCTGGCTCCTGGTCATCCTCTACACCTCGATGAACCTGCCGATCGCGGTGTGGATGATGCACTCGTTCCTCTCCGAGGTACCGGTGGCGGTGATCGAGGCGGCGCAGATCGACGGCGCGCGGCTGCCGACCGTACTGACCCGCGTCGTGGCCCCGATCGCGCTCCCCGGCATCGCGGCGACGTCCTTGATCTGCTTCATCTTCAGCTGGAACGAACTCCTCTTCGCGCGGGTCCTGACGGGCGTCGTCGCCCAGACCGCGCCCGTCTTCCTGACCGGCTTCATCACCAGCCAGGGCCTGTTCCTGGCGAAGGTGTGCGCCGCGTCCCTCGTGATCTCCCTGCCGGTGCTCGCGGCAGGGTTCGCCGCCCAGGACAAGCTGGTCCAGGGCCTGTCGTTGGGAGCTGTGAAATGAAGGCAGCCATCGTCGAATCCGTCGGCAAGGTCGTCGTCGGCGAGGTCCCGGACCCGACGCCCGGACCGCGGGACGTCGTCGTGGAGGTGGCCGCCTGCGGTCTGTGCGGCACCGATCTGCACATCCTCCAGGGCGAGTTCGCGCCGACGCTGCCGGTCGTGCCGGGGCACGAGTTCGCGGGCACGGTGGCCGAAGTGGGCAGTGCCGTCACGGAGTTGAGGGCGGGCGACCGGGTCGCGGTCGACCCGTCGCTGCACTGCCACGAGTGCCGCTACTGCCGCGCCGGGCGGGGCAACCTGTGCGAGCGGTGGGCGGCGATCGGGGTGACGACGGCGGGCGGCGCGGCCCAGTACGCGCTGGCCCCCGCCGCGAACTGCGTCCGCCTCCCCGACCACGTGCGCACCCAGGACGCGGCGCTGATCGAGCCCCTCTCCTGCGCGGTCCGCGGCTACGACGTGCTGCGCTCGCGCCTCGGCTCGCACGTCCTGATCTACGGCTCGGGGACGATGGGCCTGATGATGCTGGAACTGGCCAAGCGGACCGGCGCGGCGAGCGTCGACGTGGTCGACCTCAACCCGGACCGCCTCGCCACGGCCCGGCGCCTCGGCGTCTCGGCGTCGGCGGCGGGCCCCGACGAACTGGACCGCCCCGGCGGCTGGGACGTCGTCATCGACGCGACGGGCAACGCGGCGGCGATCCAGGACGGCCTCGACCGCGTCGCCAAGGCGGGCACGTTCCTCCAGTTCGGCGTCGCGGACTACGCGACGCGCGTGACGATCGACCCGTACCGCATCTACAACCAGGAGATCACCATCACCGGTTCGATGGCGGTCCTGCACAGCTACGAACGCGCGGCGGAACTCTTCGCGGCCGGCGCCCTGGACCCCGACGTCTTCATCAGCGACCGCCTGCCGCTGGCCGACTACCCGCAGGCACTGGACCAGTTCGCGTCGGGCGTCGGACGGAAGATCGTCGTGGTGCCGTAGCGACCCGGGCGGGGCGGTCGTTACGCAACGGAACCGGAACCCCCACGGAAGGACGTCCGTTGCGCCCGCTGTCCCGCCCCCGCCGCTGTCTCACGATCCTGGCCCTGTCCACCGCCCTGCTCGGCGCGGGTGCCGCGGTGCCCGCGGCGGCCTCCTCGGCCGGGCTCGCGCCCGCCGTGTCGAGCCTCGCCGGGCGGCCCTACGTGGAGACGAGCCTCTTCTTCGGTACCGCCCGGCCCGACGGCGGGCCCGACGTCACCGACGCGGAGTTCCGGGCGTTCGTCGACGCGTTCGTCACGCCGCGGTTCCCCGCGGGGCTCACCGTGCAGGAGGCGCGCGGTCAGTACCGGGACGCGCACGGCACGATCGAGCGGGAGCGCAGTTACGAGCTGATCCTGTTCTACCCGGCGCGCGAGGCCCGCCTGGCGGACCCGAAGATCGAGGAGATCCGCGCCGAGTACGAGGCGCGCTTCGGGCAGGAGTCGGTGGCCCGCGTGGACCGCCGCGTCACGGTCGACTTCTGACGCCGGCCGCGGAAGGACGAACGCGAGCCGTCCGCCCGGATTCCCCCGTGGGCGGACGGCTCGCGTCGTCGCGTGTCCAGAGTTCAGATCGGTGCAGGCGACATTTGGTGCTCTGGCCACTGAGCTACGCCGACCCGAAGTCGACGACGGGATTCGAACCCGCGACCGCCCCATTATGAGTGGAAGTAGCCCGCTCCTGCGCACCTGGACGGGACCACCGTAGCCAGCACGACGGTGGTCCCGCACCGCATTTTCCGGCGGCCCGCTACAGCGCCTGAGCCGCCGGCTTCACCATCCCGCGCACCGTGCGCGACTTCACGAAGTCGCCCATCGCCGTCATCTCCCACTCGCCGCTGAACTGCTTGATGAGCTTCGCCATCATCACGCCGGTCTGCGCCTCCGCGTTCGTGAGGTCGAAGCGGACCAGCTCCTCGCCGGTGGCCGCGTCGAGCAGCCGGCAGTACGCCTTGGCGACCTCGGTGAACTTCTGGCCCGAGAACGAGTTCACCGTGAAGACCAGGCCCGTGACCTCCTGCGGGAGCCGGCCCAGGTCGACGACGATCACCTCGTCGTCACCGCCGCCCTCACCCGTGAGGTTGTCACCGGAGTGCTTGATCGCGCCGTTCACGATCGACAGCTTGCCGAAGTAGCAGCTGTCGATGTGGTTGCGCTGCGGCCCGTACGCGATCACCGACGCGTCCAGGTCGATGTCCTTGCCGCGGTACGCGGGCTCCCAGCCGAGGCCCATCTTGACCTGGCTCAGCAGCGGCTTGCCGCCCTTGACCAGGGACACCGTCTGGTTCTTCTGGAGGGAGACGCGGCCCTTGTCCAGGTTGATCTTCCCGGCGCCGGGGGCGGGCGCGGCCGGGGCGGCCGGCTCCTCGACCGAGACGCCGAAGTCGGTGGCGATGCCGGCCAGCCCGTTCGCATACCCCTGGCCGACGGCGCGGGCCTTCCACGCGCCGTTGCGCAGGTACACCTCGATGACCACCAGGGCCGTCTCCGTGCCCAGCTGGGGCGGGGTGAACGTGGCGAGGACGGTGCCGTCCGCCGCGTTCCGGATCGTGGCCGTGGGCTCGATGCCCTGGAACGTCTGGCCCGCGGCGTCCGGGCTCGCGGTGACGACGATCTTCTCGATGCCGGGCGGGACCGCGGCCGTGTCGACCGTGATCGAGTCGGGGCTGCTGCCCCCGCCCGACGTGTAGGTGACACCGGGGCCCGAGGGCTGGTTGTAGAAGATGAAGTCGTCGTCCGAGCGCACCTTGCCGTCGGCGGTGAGCAGCAGGCCCGATACGTCGAGCCGCACGGGGGCCGAGACGTCCACCGCCACACGCTGCGCCGTGAGCGGGATGTTCGAGCCGGGGGTCATAGCTGTCATGCCAGGGGTAACGAGCGGGTCCGCTTTACCGTTCCCTTACCGAAGACTTTTCTTACCGGTCCGTATGCGGACCGGATGCGGCCCGCTACGGCTTGGTCCGCACCCCTTCGAGCAGGAGCTGCTGGTAGCGGCCCATGTCCTTGGGTCCGTCGCCCGCGAGCTCGGCCGCGGTGACCATCGCGTGGTTGAGCCGCAGCAGCTCCAGATGGGTGAGGTCGGCGCGCACCTCGCCCGCCTCCTGGGCCGCCGCGAGCAGCTCGGCGGCGGCCGTCTTGAGGACGTCGCCGCACTGGACGACGACGGGTGAGCCGCCCTCGGCGACGGCCGCGCCGAGCAGCGCCTTGAGGGCGCGCACCCGCACGATCTGCTCGCCGAGGTCGGCCAGCCAGCTGAAGAGCGCCTCGCCGGGCGGCAGTTCGGCCGCCAACACGCGGGCCCGCTCGGCGAGTTCGTCGAACCGGTCGACGTACACCGCCTCCATCAGGGCCTCCCGGGTCGGGAAGTGCCGGTAGAGCGTGCCGGATCCGACGCCGGCCCGCTTGGCGATGTCGTCGAGCGAGGCCTCGGCGCCCTTCTCGGCGAACGCCTCGCCGGCCTCCCGCACCAGCCGGTCGTAATTGCGCCGCGCGTCGGCCCGCTTCGGCCTGACCGGCCGGCCCGCCGCTCCCACCTGGGTCATTCACCACTCCTGCCAGGACGCCTTGCACAACCGGGGACCCTCTCCGTATCTTAGCCGGAGCTAAACGGAGACAGTCCCCGCTTCTTCTCGCGGGCAGTCCGGGCTGCCCGCGCGTTCCCTCAACCCACCGTCCCAGTACGGGAGTCGAGCATGTCCTCCGCACCGCCCACCACCGCGTCCCAGGCCTTACCGCGCACCGTAACGCGCCCGGGCGCCGTCCTCACCCTCGTGGTGACCGCCTACTTGATGGTCGGCATCGACGCCACCGTCGTGAACGTCGCGCTCCCCGACATCCGGCGCACCCTCGACTTCTCGCCCACCGGCCTGTCCTGGGTCCTCAACGCCTACACCCTCGCCTTCGGCGGTCTGCTGCTGCTCGGCGGCCGGGTGGGCGACATCGTCGGCCGGCGCCGGACCCTGACCGCCGGCGTGCTCGTCTTCGCCGCCGCCTCGCTGGCCGGCGGACTCGCCACCGACAGCGGTCTGCTGCTCGCCGCGCGGGCCGTGCAGGGCGTCGGCGCCGCGCTCATCGCGCCGAGCACCCTCGCCCTGATCACCACGCACTTCACCGAGGGCGCCGCCCGCCACCGCGCCCTCGCCTTCTACTCATCGGCGGCCGGCATCGGCGCGTCCGTCGGGCTCGTCGTCGGCGGCGCGCTCACCGACCTCGCGTCCTGGCGCTGGGCACTCCTGATCAATGTGCCGATCGGGGTCGCGGTCGCCCTCGCGCTGCCCCGGGTGGTCCGGGAGACCCCGCGGCACAGCGGGACGTTCGACGTGGCGGGCGCCGTCACCGGCACCGCCGGGATGTCCTTCCTCGTCTACGCCTTCGTCCGCGTCTCGGACAGCGGCTGGTCCGACACCCTGGCGCTGACCTGCTTCACCTCGGCGGCCGCGCTGCTCGCCGGCTTCCTCCGGGTGGAGTCGCGCGCCGGGCAGCCCATCGCGCCGCTCGCCCTCTTCCGCGACCGCAACAGGGCGGGCGCGTACGCGGGCATCCTGCTGCTGCCCGCCGGCAACTTCGGCGCGTTCTACTTCCTCACCCTCTACATCCAACAGGTCCTCGGCTACACCCCGTTGAAGGCCGGCGTCGCCTTCCTGCCGCTGACGGCGGGGGTGTTCGCGACGGTGCGGTGCGTGCCGCGACTGCTCGCCCGGTTCGGCACGAAGCCGGTCCTGGTCGCCGGCTCCGTGCTGCTGATCGCCGCGGGCGGCTGGCTGTCCCGGCTGGGCGTCGGCGACGGCTACGCGACCGGACTGCTCGGCCCGATGCTGCTGCTCGGGGTCGGCGTCGGCCTGAGCTTCCTGCCGCTCAACGCGACGATCCTCGCGGGCATCGCACCCCGCGAGGCGGGCGCCGCCTCGGGGCTGCTCCAGACCTTCCAGTGGCTGGGCGGCACGCTCGGCCTCGCGGTCCTGGTCACGGTCTACGGCACGGCGACCCGCCACGCGCACGGCTCCGCCGACGCGGTCCTGGTGCACGGGGCGGGGCGGGCGTTCGCGGTGGGGACGGTGATCGCGGCGGCCGCGCTGGTGGTGATCGCGACGGTGCTCACGCAGCGCCGCGCGGAACCCGCACCGGCCGGCGCCGCACCACGCACCTGACCCGCGGGACGGGACACCCGACGAGCCGGGGCGAGCGGCACCCGACCGCCCGCCCCGGCCCACCCGGGCCCCCACCGTTCCCCCGCTCAGCCCCGCCCGGCCCACGGCCACACCGCGTCGCGCCCCGCCTCGACCAGCGACACCATCCGGAACGCCTGGTCCGACAGACCCCCGAACACGTGCCGGTTCGGCCCGGACGCCGCGTGCCCGGCCCGGTACCCGGCGAGGTTCCACGTATAGACCGGCACCTCGGCCGGCACCAGCTCCGCCGGGTCCCCGTACCGGCTGTACGCGGCCTGCTCGTCGGTGACGATCAGCACCCGGTCGTGGCCCCGGTAGTGCCGCCGCACGGCCTCCGCCGTGTTCGTCCCGCCGAGGTCGCCGAACCGCTCCAGGACCTTCAGCACGGAATCGCCCTTGCGGTACAGCACGTCGGTGCTGCCGGAACCGAACTGCACCAGGTCGGCCCGCTCCGCCCGCAGCGCGAGCGCCGTGCCGAACACCGCGGCCGCGTCCGCCCGGTTGAGCTGGGAACGCCCGGACAGCGGGCCCCACATGGAGCCGGAGCGGTCCACCAGGATCAGCGAACGGCCGCCCAGGGACGGCACGTTGGCCAGTGCATGGCCGAGCGCCGTCTCCAGCGCGTACGCCCAGCGCAGCGACGGCGCGTGCCGGTAGGCGGCCAGGTAGCGGAACGGGAACTGCCGCGAGCGCGCCACCTCGGCCGGATCGGAGATCTTCGCGGCGACGCGCGCGGCGACCTCGTCCGAGACCCCCGCCTCGTCGAAGTTCCGCAGGTTCCGGGTCAGCGCCATCGCGCCCATCGACGGGATCACGGCCTCCCAGGCCGCCCTGTCCATCGGCCCCTGCAGCCAGCCGGCCAGCGCCTCCCACGTCAGGCCGGCCGCGGCGAGGCGGCGGGGCCCGTCGGGAGCCAGCAGCACGGCGCGCCGCTCGGCGACCGGCACCGCCGTCAACTCCCGGTGCGCGACCAGGACTTCGCTGGACGCCGGGGGAACGGCCGTGTCCGGGGCGTGCCGCCGGTCGAGGGCGTACGCGAACAGCTCGCCCTGCCACGGCTTCGCCGGGTCGGGCGCCGGGTGCACCAGGTTCAGGACGTCGCCGAACCGGTACGCCTTGGACGCGGTGTCGTACTTCAGGAGCGCCGTGCCGTGGTACAGCCGGCGCACCGCGTCGGCGATGCCTCGCTTGACCGGCTTGGGGACGGCCCGGCCGTAGGTCTGGGTCCAGTAGCCGAGCAGCTCACCCGGCTCGTCCGGGCGACGCAGCACGGAGGCGACGACCTGCCGGTTCGACGGTCCCGCCGTGACGCCCGCGTCGAGCCGTGCCTTCACGTACTGGGCGGCGCCGACGAGCGACGCGGTGCGCATGCCGCCCTCGCCGCGCAGCCAGCCGAGCAGGCCGGCGGTCCACTCCGGGTCGGTCACGGCGAGCCGGCGCACGAGCGATGCGAACCGGTCGTCGCGGTCCGCGCCGTCCTCGTAGAAGGTGCGCTGGGAAACGAAGTTGGCGACGGCCAGCAGAAAGAGCTCGGAGCGCGGGTCGCGCTCGAATCCGAGACCGCCCTGATGGGTGCGCGTGGTGCGCCCGGTGGTGCGCACCAAGGAAAGGACGGCCGTCTTCCCGGTCTTCCGGTTGAAACGCGACATGAGAATTCCCCCCGAATTCTTGAACCGGAATCGGCGACGGTCCGGATTTCCGCTGGTTCTCCGGAAAGGAAGCAACCGCGGTCCGCGCACCACGAGGTGCGGACTCTTCGTGCGAATGACTGTACGGCGGCGCGCGTCTGCGACGCCAAGGATTAATTTTGCGAGAGTTCCGGAGTGAACCCGGAAAAACACCAAGACGCGCATCTGGACGACCCGATCACCGCCGAAGGCGTCACCGACGCCGGTGACCTCGGCTACGCCAAGGCCCTCAAGCCACGCCACATCAGCATGATCGCCATCGGTGGCGCGATCGGCACGGGCCTCTTCCTCGGCGCGGGCGGGAACCTCGCCAAGGCGGGGCCTGCGCTCGCGTTCGCCTACGCCGTCTGCGGCGTGTTCGCCTTCTTCGTGGTGCGGGCTCTCGGTGAACTCGTCGTGCACCGCCCGTCGTCCGGCTCGTTCGTGAGTTACGCCCGGGAGTTCCTGGGCGAGCGCGGCGCTTTCGTGGCGGGCTGGATGTACGTACTGAACTGGTCGACGGCCGGCATGGCCGACATCACGGCGGTGGCCCTGTACGTGCACTACTGGTCGATGTTCACGTCGGTCCCGCAATGGGTGCTCGCGGCGATCGCGCTCGCGATCGTGCTCACCGTGAACCTGATCTCCGTGAAGACCTTCGGTGAGATGGAGTTCTGGTTCGCCATCGTCAAGGTCGCGGCGCTCGTGCTGTTCCTGCTGATCGGCATCTTCTTCCTCGTCACGGGAAAGCCCGTGGACGGCAACGAACCCGGTTTCACGCTGATCAGCGACCACGGCGGCTTCTTCCCGCTGGGCGTGCTGCCGGTCGTCCTCATCACGCAGACCGTGGTCTTCGCTTACGCGGCCGTCGAGATGGTCGGTGTGACGGCGGGCGAGACCGAGGACCCGGAGAAGCTGGTCCCGAAGGCCGTGAACTCGATCATGTGGCGGGTCGGCATCTTCTACGTCGGGTCCGTGGTGATGCTGACGCTGCTGCTGCCGTGGACGGCGTACTCCGCGGACGAGAGCCCGTTCGTGACGGTGCTGTCCAAGATCGGGGTGCCGTCGGCGGGCGGCATCATGAACCTGGTGGTGCTCACCGCCGCGATGTCGTCCCTCAACTCGGGCCTCTACACGACGGGCCGCATCCTGCGCTCGATGGCGATGGCGGGCTCCGCGCCGTCCTTCACCGCGCGGATGAGCGGCAGCCACGTCCCGTACGGCGGCATCCTGCTGACGGCGACGGCCGCCCTGTTCGGGGTCGCGCTGAACGCGTGGCTGCCGGAGGACGCGTTCGCGATCGTCACCAACATCTCCTCGCTCGGCGTCATCTCCACCTGGTGCATGATCATGCTCTGTCACCTGGTGTTCGTGCGGCGGGCGCGGGAGGGCGTCGTGCGGCGGCCGGCGTTCCGGCTGTGGGCGTCGCCGTGGATCGAACTGACCACGATCGCCTTCCTGCTGGCGGTGGTCGTGATGATGTGGTTCGACAAGGACGGCGCGGGCCGGGACACCGTCCTGATGCTCATCCCGATCGCGGTGTGCCTGACGATCGGCTGGTACGCGGTGCGCGGGCGGGTCCACCGGATCGCCTCCGAGAGCGAGGCTCCGCCGGTGGACCCGCTGCAGTAGCCGTTACCGCTGGCGCTTCCAGGGGCCGGTGATGGCGAGCATGATGCCCGGCGTCTGGATGTTGGCGTACAGGGTGCGTCCGTCCGGCGAGAAGGTGACGCCGGTGAACTCGCTGTACTCCGGCTCCGCCTCGGTGCCGATGTTCAGCTCGTTGCGCGCGATCGGGTACGTGCGGCCCTTCTCGGTCGCGCCGAACAGGTGCTGGACGCCTTCGCCGTCCTCGGCGATGACCAGACCGCCGTACGGGGAGACGGTGATGTTGTCCGGCCCGTCGAAGGCGCCGTCCTTCGACGGGGCCGGGTTGACGCCGAGCAGCACCTTCAGGGTCAGGGTGCGGCGCTTGGGGTCGTAGAACCAGACCTGGCCGTCGTGCGCGACGGGGCTCTCCTCACGGGCGAACGAGGAGACGATGTACGTGCCGCCGTCGCCCCACCACATGCCCTCCAGCTTGCGGGCGCGGGTGATCTCGCCGTCCTTGAACTGCTTGCGCACGGAGACCGTCTTGGCGTCGCGGTCGGGGACGTCGGCCCAGTCCACGCCGTACGTGGTGCCGATCTTCGTGGCGCGGGACAGGTCGTCGACGAACCGGCCGCCCGAGTCGAAGCACTTGGCCGCCTGGAGGACGCCCGCGTCCTCGGCGAGGGTGCGCAGCTGTCCGCGGCCGTGCTTGAAGCCGTGCGGCGGGACCCAGCGGTAGAGCAGTCCGTTGGGCCCGGACGCGTCCTCCGTCAGGAAGGCGTGGCCGCGCTTGGGGTCGATGACGACGGCCTCGTGGGCGTACCGGCCGAACGCCTTGATCGGGTGCGGGGCCCGGTTGGCGCGGCGGTCGTAGGGGTCGACCTCGAAGACGTAGCCGTGGTCCTTGGTGAAACCGTTCTTGCCGGCCTTGTCCTCGGTCTCCTCGCAGGTGAGCCAGGTGCCCCACGGGGTGGAGCCGCCCGCGCAGTTGGTGGCGGTGCCGGCGATGCCGACCCACTCGGCGACCTCGCCGCCGCGGCGCACCTCGACGACGGTGCAGCCGCCCGCGGCCGCCGGGTCGTAGACGAGCCCCTCGGTGAGCGGGACCGGGTGCGGCCACTGGGCGCGGGCGCCGGCCAGCTCGTGGTTGTTGACGAGGAGGGTGGTGCCGCGCGGGCCCTCGAAGGTGGCGGTGCCGTCGTGGTTGGACGGGGTGGGCTCGCCCGACTCCAGCGTGGTCTTCCCGCTGTACGTGATGATCTTGTACGAGAAGCCGGCGGGCAGCGCGAGGATGCCGGCCGGGTCGGACTTCAGCGGGCCGTACCCGATGCCGTGCCCGCCCTTGCGGTCCTCGGCGCCGGCGAGCTCTTCGGTGCCGTCGTCGGTGGCCGCGAGCGCGCCCGGCGCGGTGGCGAGGGCGCCGACGGAGCCGGCCAGCGCGACGCCCGCGCCGGTGGCCGCGGAGCGTCTGGCGAAGTCCCTGCGAGTGAGCGACATGTGGCTGTCTCCCGGTGGAGTGGTGGTGAGGGCGGGGGGCGGACCCTGTTTTCGGCCACACGGTCTCGCTCGCGTATAAACGGCGGTTGAACACCGTCCGACGTCGAGGGGCCCGCTTCCATGACTTCAGTGAACCTGCCGAAAACCGGACGCCGCGTCCTCGTGACCGGTGCGTCGCGCGGGCTCGGCCGGGCCCTGGCGCGGGAGTTCGCGGCGAACGGGGACCGGGTCGCCGTGCACTACGGGTCCCGGGAGGCGGCGGCGCGCGACACGCTCGACTCGCTCGCCGGGGCCGGGCACGTCCTGGTGGGCGGCGACGTGGCCGATCCGGCGGGTGCGGCGTCGGTCGCCGATCGGGCGGCGGAGGGGCTCGGCGGCATCGACGTCCTGGTGAACAACGCGGCCGTCAACCTGCCGCATCCGCCCGCCACCACCTCGTACGAGGAGTGGTCGGAGCTGTGGCAGCGGCACGTCGCCGTGAATCTGCTGGGCACGGCGAACCTGAGCCATCTCGCCGCGCGCCGCATGATCGACCAGGGCACGGGCGGCCGGATCGTCAACGTCGGCTCGCGCGGCGCCTTCAAGGGCGAGCCCGACCACCCGGCGTACGGGGCGACGAAGGCCGCCGTGCACGCGCTGGGCCAGTCCCTCGCGGTCGCGCTCGCGCCGCACGGGATCGGGGTGGCGTCGGTGGCGCCCGGGTTCATCGAGACGGAGCGGGTGGCGCACCGGCTCGACGACGCGGTGCGGGCGCAGAGTCCGTTCGGCCGGGTCGCCTCGGTGGAGGAGATCGCCGGTGCCGTGCTGTGGCTGGCGTCGCCCGGGGCGCAGTGGGCCTCGGGAACCGTCCTCGACCTCAACGGTGCCTCCTACCTGCGGACCTGACAGCGCTTTCCGAAAACGTCGGAAGAATCTTCGTAAAGAAGGTCAACAGCCGTATCTCATACGCAATCCCAAGATTTCACGCAGAACGCCTTGACCCCCCCTGCCGTACGGCAATAGACAGGCCCTACCTGCATCACCGCATCACCGCATCACCCGCTGAGGGGGTGGCGAGCCGAGTGGACGCACGTCGGGCACGCGGCCTCCATGAGAGCCGGCTGATGAAGCTGGCCAATGTCACGGGAGTCGGTACGGGAAGGGACGAGCACTCGGGGGCGGACGTGATCGTCGTCTTCGTCACCCGGAAGGTGCCCCTCGACCGGCTTCGCGCGGAAGACGTGGTTCCCGAGGAGCTCGACGGCGTACCGGTGCGCGTCCTCGCGATCGGCGAGGTCCAGGCCCACGAAGGACCGTCCGGCGAGCTGTGACGGAACCCCTGCAGTCAGGGGAAGAGGTGGTCTGGTGTGAACCAGCCCGAACTGATGCGAGGACCCGCCGGCGGTCAGCTGAGCGACAGCTCCCGCCAGCAGGCGACCAGTGACTTCCTGCGGCGCGAACAGCCGCTGGCCAACGTGGTCGGCTTCGGCCACGGCGTGAAGTGGGTCGACGGACGGCCCACCGGCGAGCAGGCCGTGCTCGTCTTCGTGACCCAGAAGGTGCCCGAGTCCCTGCTGCCGGAACGGGACGTGATCCCGCGGCAGATGGACGACGGCACCCCCACCGACATCGTGGCCGTCGGCCACGTCTCGGCCCAGCGGCGGCAGACCCGGCCCTCCAGGGCCCGCGCCGAGGAGAGCGTCTCCTACGGTCCCGACGGCGGCGTCGCGCAGCAGCTGTCCGGCTTCAACCAGCCGCTGCTGGAGGAGCTCGGCGGGCTCGGCACGTTCGAGCCGCAGATCCTCAACCACCGCATGCGGCCCTGTCCCTCGGGCTTCTCGATCGGCAACGTCGCGGTCACCGCGGGCACCCTCGGCAGCGTCGTCTACGACTTCCTGCCGGGCGCCGCCGTCGACCCGCCGGGCCCTGGTCTCGGTGTCCCGTCGAAGTTCTACGTGCTGTCCAACAACCACGTCCTCGCCGACTCCAACCGGGCCCAGCTGGGCAGCCCGATCGTGCAGCCCGGCCGGTTCGACGGCGGCACGGACCCGGCGGACCGGATCGCCACGCTGTCCCGGTTCATCACCATCCAGTTCGCCCCGCAGACACCGCTCGACCAGCAGAACAACGTGGTCGACTGCGCACTCGGCGAGGTCTCCTTCCAGGACGCCACCCGGGAGCAGTACTTCAGCGGCGCGCCGCGTGCCTGGCGGCGCAAGGCGAACGTCGCGGTCGGCGACCTCGTGAAGAAGTCGGGCCGCACGACGAACATCTCCTTCGGCCGGATCATCGCGGTCGACGCGACGATCGACGTGAACTACGGCACCGCGGGCACGGCCCGGTTCAAGGACCAGATCCTCACCACGAACATGTCGGCGGGCGGCGACTCCGGGTCCCTGGTGACCTCCCTCGACGACGTCGCGGCGGGCCTGCTGTTCGCCGGGTCCTCGCAGGTGACGGTCGCCAACCACATCGAGAACGTACGCGCGCTGCTGCGCGTCGAGATCTCCGAACTGCTCGCCTGACGCTCGAAGTTCCGAAGGGAGGTCGGTCCATGACCACTCAGGCACGCAAGCAGAAGTCCCAGGCCCGCGCCGAGCACCGCTTCCACAACCCGCAGGGCGCGGAGGTCAAGACGCGCGACGAGGCGTTCGCCGCCATGCAGCAGGAGGTGTCCGCCGAGGCGGTGTCGGTCGACTGCAAGCTGGAGCTCAACAACGGCACGGTCACCTTCGCCATCACCGCGAAGATCAACCCGAACACGCACCCGTACGTGGTGATCGGCGGTCAGATCACGTCCGGTATCTGCGGAGCCCCGTGGGACATCACCGGCGGCTTCATCGGCGACACGATCCGCCTCGACGCGAAGCGCTCGGGCCAGGGGTCCTGCGCCAACACGATCACCGTGGTCGGCGAGTACCAGAACCCGCCGGCGTACCGCGGCACCTACGGCTTCGACGGAGCGACGTCGTCGTTCAAGCACACGACGCGGTACCTCTGCTGACCGGTCCACCGCGCCCCTGAGGCGGCGGCGAAGCCGCCTGCCTCAGGGGCGCGGGGAACTGCGCGAGAAGCCACGGATCACCCGCGGACGCCGACGAGCAGCCGGTGGCGGACGCTACTGCGCCGCCGACCGGGCCTTGAACGCGGCCTTGCGGGCCTCCTTCGCCACCTTCTTGTCGGGGTGGAGCCGCCCCATCGCCTCCAGCACGTCCGCCGTCGCCGGGTGGTCGACGCGCCATGCCGCGGTGAAGAACCCGCTGTGCTGTGCGGCCAGCCCTTCCACCAGCGCCTGCAGCTCGTCCGAGTTGCCCTCCAGCGAGAGCTGCGCGGCGATCGTGTCGACGGTCAGCCAGAAGACCAGGTCCTCCGACGGCGGCGGCACGTCCGCCGCACCGTGCTCGGCGAGCCAGACCCGGGCGAGCCCGCCCAGCTCCGCGTCGTCCAGCACCTCGCGCAGCGCGGGCTCCGCCTCGGCGCCGACCAGCGACAGGGCCTGCTGACAGCGCAGCCGCCGCAGCGGCGCCCCCTCGTCCGCGCCGCGCGCCGCGGCGAGCAACTCCCGCGCCGCACCGAGCGGTTCGCGCCGGGCGAGCCACTGCTCGATCTCGGCCTGCGCCGCCGCCTGCGGGAACGTGGACGTGCTGTCGAGGAGGGTGTCGGCCCCCTTGTCGGCGAGGTCACCGACGGCCGGCGCGTCGACCCCGGCCTCCAGCATCCGCGCCCTGACCCCGTACAGACCGAGCGGGGTGAGCCGCACCATGCCGTACCGGGAGACGTCGGACTCGTCGAAGGGTTCGGTGACCGGCTCGTCGTCGTCGACGTCCGCCATCAGCGCCTCGTCGACCGGCTGGAACTCCACGAGCCCGACCGGGTCGAGCAGCCGGAACTGGTCGTCGAGCCGCATCATCGCGTCGGAGACCTGCTCCAGGACGTCGTCGGTGGGCTCGCCCATGTCGTCGGGCACGATCATCGACGCGGCGAGCGCGGGCAGCGGCACCGGCCCGTCGCCCGCGCCGCCCTCGCTGACGGTCAGCAGGTACAGATTGCCGAGCACGCCCTCCAGGAACTCGGCCTCCGCCTCGGGGTCCCAGTCGAGCTGCGAGAAGTCGATCTCGCCGGAGCCGTTCTCGAGGTCCATGGCGTCGACGAGGTCGTCGAGGTCGGGCACGCTCGCGTCGGCGAGCACCGTGTCGAGCGCGCCGAGCCAGAGGCCGAGCACGTCCGCGGGCCCGCCGGAGGTGAGGGTGCCGAGCTCGTCGCCGACGGTGACGGTGCCCTCCTCCTCGTCCACCACCTCCACCAGTCCGGTGTCGACGGCGACGCGCCACGCCTCGCTCGCGTACGCGGCGCCCTCCTCGTCGTCGGTGAGACCGAGCTCGGCCGCGGCGGCGGGGAGCTGTTCGTCGACGAGTTCACCGCCCGCGCCGACCCGGGTGTCGGGCCCGGCCCAGCGGGCGAGCCGCACCGCGCGCGACAGGAGGGGGGTGGCAAGGGCGTCCCGCGCCAGCTCCGCTTCGGCGGGCAGCCGCACCGGCGGCAGGGGGGAGCTGTCTGACATCGGCTGGTTCTCCTCGGAGCCAAGACATGAGGCTTACGTTGCGACCGCTCAGCCTAGACGGATTTGACCCTTTGCTGCCCGGTTCATGTACCCGTCAGGCTTCGGACGCCCGGCAGACATCCGCGAAACCTTGACAACTCCCCTGCCCAGGAAAGAGATTGACGCGCGTAGAAACGTAGAGAACGTGAGGGCCGGACGGCGACACCCGCCCCGGTTCCGTCCCTCACCCCTCGTCCCGGCGCTCGCCACACGCACGTCCCCGGAGGGATCCCTTGCCGAGCAAGTCAGCGCAGTCCCCGTTCTCCCGCTCGCGGCTCGCCGCGATCGCCGTCGCCGTCGCCTGCGGCGCGTCCGGCGCCGTCGTCGCGACCGCCCCGGCCCACGCGGCCGCCGTCGCCGTCCACGACATCCAGGGCAACACCCGGACGTCCCCGCTCGCCGGCCGGCAGGTCACGGACGTGGCCGGCGTGGTGACCGGGGTCAGGACGTACGGCTCGTCCAAGGGCTTCTGGCTCCAGGACACCGCCCCGGACGCCGACCCGGCCACCAGCGAGGGCGTCTTCGTCTTCACGAGTTCCGCACCGACCGTACAGACGGGCGACGCCGTCACGGTCTCCGGCACGGTGTCGGAGTACGTGCCCGGCGGCGCCTCGTCCGGCAACCAGTCGCTCACCGAGATCACCAAGCCGACGGTCACGGTCGTCTCGTCGGGCAACGCGGTCCCGGTCACGACGATCGACGCGAAGTCGGTCCCGGCGGCCTACACCGGGGCGGGCGACCCGGCGGCGAACGGCTCGGTCAACGGCCTGCCGCTGCAACCGAAGAAGTACGCCCTGGACTACTACGAGTCGCTGGAGGGCCAGAACGTCCGGATCGGCTCGTCGCGCGTCGTGACCGCCTCCGACGCGTACGCGGAGCTGTGGGTCACGGTCAAGCCGCACGAGAACCGCACCAAGCGGGGCGGCACCCGGTACGCCTCGTACGACGCGCAGAACACCGGCCGGCTCCAGATCCAGTCGCTGGGCACGGTCGCCGACTTCCCGACGGCCGACGTCGGCGACGTCCTGTCGGGCACCACCGAGGGCCCGCTCGACTTCAACCAGTACGGCGGATACACGCTGGTGGCACGGGAGTTGGGCACGCTGGCCCCGGCCGGTCTGCAGCGGGAGACGACCCGGGCGCAGAAGTCCGGCGAGCTGGCGGTGGCGACGTACAACGTCGAGAACCTCGACCCGTCCGACGCCACGTTCGAGGAGCACGCGGCCGCGATAGTCGACCACCTGCGGTCGCCCGACATCGTGTCCCTGGAGGAGATCCAGGACAACAACGGCGCGAAGAACGACGGCACGGTCGCCGCCGACGCGACGATGAAGAAGCTGATCGACGCGATCGCCGCGGCCGGCGGCCCGGCGTACGACTGGCGCTCCATCGACCCGGTGGACAACCAGGACGGCGGCGAGCCGGGCGGCAACATCCGGCAGGTGTTCCTGTTCAACCCCGAGCGCGTGTCGTTCACCGACCGCGCGGGCGGCGACGCCACCACGCCGGTCGGCGTGACGAGCCGGAAGGGCCGGGCCGCGCTGACCGCGTCGCCCGGGCGGATCGACCCGGCGAACGACGCCTGGAAGAGCAGCCGCAAGCCGCTCGCGGGCGAGTTCACCTTCCGCGGGAAGACGGTCTTCGTGATCGCCAACCACTTCGCGTCGAAGGGCGGCGACCAGGCGCTGACCTCCCAGTACCAGCCGCCGACGCGCAGCTCGGAGACGCAGCGCCACGCGCAGGCGACGTCGGTGAACGCGTTCGTGAAGGACATCCTGAAGGTCCAGCGCAACGCCGCCGTGGTCACGCTCGGCGACATCAACGACTTCGAGTTCTCCGGCACGGCGCAGCGCCTGGAGGACGGCGGCGCACTGTGGTCGGCGATCAAGTCGCTGCCGAAGAGCGAGCGGTACACGTACGACTACCAGGGCAACAGCCAGGTGCTCGACCAGATCCTGATCAGCCCGTCGATCCGGGCGAAGGACGCGTTCGCGTACGACAGCGTGCACATCAACAGCGAGTTCCACGACCAGATCAGCGACCACGACCCGCAGGTGCTGCGCTTCCGTCCCTGACGCGGTGCCTCAGGCGAAGACCGAGTCCAGCCAGCCGCGCCACTCGGTCTCGTTCCGCTCGGCGTCGGCGTCCGGATCGAAGTCGTGGACGCTGATGCCGACGGGCGCGCCCCAGCGGCCCCGGCCGAAGATCCGGTAGAGGGCGTGGTCGGTGCGCAGCCCGATGAAGTGGTCGGTGCGGTAGTCGAGCACGGCGTCCAGGGCCGTCCCGCCGGGGCCCTGGACGCGCACCCGTGCGCCCTCGCCGGCGTCGCCGGGCAGCGCGAGCGCGCGGCCGACCGCGGTGAGGGCCTCGGGGCCCACGGACGCGGCGGGCCCGTCGAACGTGGTGAACGCGACCGGCCGGCCGGCGAAGAAGGTCACGTACTGGCGCAGGGTGTGCAGGTAGAAGTCGGTGTGCTTGTCGGCGCCGTCGTAGTACTCGTCCCAGTTGTCGGTGAAGATGCCGCTGTGGACGTAGCGCACCCAGGCGCGGCTGCCGCCGTCCCTGGGCTCGATCGTGTAGTCGAGCTGGTTCTTCGTCTGGAACGGGGGCAGGGCCGCCGGGTCCTCGGACAGGACGGTGAGCCGGTGCGGCGGGTCCCAGGTGGTGAGCACGGAGTTGAAGGGGCCGGCGCCGCCCTCCTTGGGCTCGTACTCCATGGGCCACTGCCAGCCGGCCGTGCCGTTGGTGACCGCGTCCCAGATCTGCTCGGGCCGGGCGTCGGCCTCGAACTCCCGGGCGACCTCGAACTCCTTGGCGCCGCTGTTCTCGCTCATGTCAGTCACTCCGTCAGTTCACGTGCCGTGGTGGGAAGTCGGGCGTCCGCGTCCGGGACGGGCTCCTTGAGCTCGGGATGCAGGGCGACCACCACCCGGTGGTCGCGGCCGCCCTCGGCGGCGCCGTCGTGGTACTTGAGGATCAGCGCCTCGACGCCCTGCGTCAGCTCCGTGACGAACGCGGCCCGGTCCGCGGCGGAGGCGAACCGCACCTCGCCGTCGAGCGCGAACGTGGCGAGCCGCTTGCGGGCCCGCGCGGCGCCGGTGAGCAGCGCGCCCACGTCCCGGACGAGACGGGCGGCGAGCGCGAGCAGCCAGCGCGCGGAGAGCTGGTCGCGGGCCCGGTCCGGGTCCGGCTGCACGGCGCCGAGCGCGCCGGGCGAGATCACGTACGAGGCCGCGGTGGCCCGCATCAGCCGCTCGGTGACATTGCCCTTGCGGCGCTCGCCCGCGAGCTCGACGAGCCCGTGCTTCTCCAGCGCCTTGAGGTGATAGTTCACCTTCTGCCGCGGCAGCCCGACCTTGGCGGCCAGCATCGCCGCGGACGCGGGCCCCTCGGTGAGCTCGGCGAGCAGCCGGGCCCTTGTCGGGTCGAGCGAGACCGCGGCGGCGGCCGGATCCTCGATGACGGTGACGTCCAACATGACTCCACCGTCCCACCGAAAACTTTTTTTGTCCAGGCGAGTGAAATCGTCGGTGGGCGCCGTGGCGTGCGCCCGGCCGACACCGGGGCGTGGGCCCGGCGGACACCGGGGCGTGCGCCCGGCCGACACCGCGGCCGGGCGCGTCAGCCAGGCGCGTCAGCCGGGCCAGACCCCGGTCAGCCGACGCACGCCCACCGCTCCGCCACGGTCCACCGCCGCCTTCACCACGGCGAAGACGGCTCCCTGCACGACGGCGGCCCCCAGCACCTCGCCCCAGCTCCGCCCCTCGTCCATCGCGTCCGGCGCGTCGTCCTCACCGGCCAGCGCCCGCCACGTCCGGTCGAAGGCGGCCCGGGCGAGGAGCCCGCCGGCCATCCCGAGGACCAGGCCGAGCGGCCGGTACGCGATCCTGACCGCGCGCCCCATCAGTGACGCCTCCCGTTCCACCGGCCGGCACCCCTGCTGATCCCCCTGCTGATCCCCCGGCTGTTCACCCGGCTGCTGACCCGGCCGTTCACCCGGTGCCTGGTCACCGCGACGGCGACCACGACCCCGGCGGCCGCCGCGAGGGCCGGACGCGGATGTCCGGTCGCGGCCCGTGCGACGGCCGACGTCGCATGGCGCACGGGCTCCGGCGTCCGGCCCCGCACCCGGTCCGCCACGCGCACGGCCGTGCCGCGGGCCCGGCTCCGCACGTCGGCCCGGGCCGCCAACTCCTCCACTGTCTCGGCGAGTTCCACCCTGCTGCGCGCGATGTCGCGGCGTATCGCGGCGGGCCCTTCGGCCCCGCTCGCCTTGTCGGTACGGCTCATCGGCGCGCCCTCTCCTTGATCTCCTCGGCATCGGCCTTGAGGCCGTCCATGGCCTCCGTGGGCAGTGGCGGCGCCGCGCGCCCCAGCTCCCGCCGCCCGGCCAGCGCGAGCACCGCCGCCACGGCGAACAGCACGCCCGCGACGATCAGCGCGCCCGCCCAGACGGGCAGGACCAGCGACAGCGCGGCGGTGCCGGCCGCGGCGAGCACCATGAACCCGACGTACGCGGTGGCCCCGGCGGCGCCGAGCAGCCCGCCGCCGCGTCCGGCCCGCCGCCCCTTCTCGCTCAACTCCCAGCGGGCGAGCGCCATTTCGTGTCGTACGAGCGTGGAGAGCTGTTCGGTCGCCCGCTCGACGAGTTCGCCGACGGAGCGTCGCTCCGCAGGCCGATCGGTGGTCCCGGTCACCGTGTCCCGCCTCCTTCCGTGCGTGGACACGCCGGGTACCCGGAGGCGGGCACACCATCCCTTCCCGCCCGGCCCGGTCCTGCCGGTCCTGCCGGAGCCGCTCAGCGCTCCCCGGGCTCGGGACCGGCGCCGCCCATCGCCTCGCCGAGCCGCGCCAACTGCCCCTGGAACCAGTCGAGCCGGGCCTGCAGCAGCGCCGCCTCCGCGACCAGCTCCGGCATGCCGGGCGCCGCACCGGTCAGCCGGGCGCCCGGGGCCGCCACCACCTGAAGGCCCTCCCCGGCGAGCCGCGCGAACGCGTCGAGGGTCCACCGGGCGCGCCCGCCCACGCATCCGGCGCACGCCGCCTCCAGGACGCGCCGCCCGTCCCGGCCCCAGCCCGCGTCGGCGAGCACACCGGCCGCGGCACCGCACGGGCACGGCGCCACGGTCATGGTGCGCACGCGCTGCCGCTGGTAGCGGAAGCCGTGCTCGAAGCGGATGTAGGCGCCGAGCACGGAGACCTGGAGCAGCACCGCCCTGCGGTACTGCTCGCTCACCAACAGGCCCTCGGCGACCGCGCGTTCGTGCACGCAGTGGAAGCCGCAGTCGCAGCGCCGGTGCGGGGCGCGGTGCCGCCGCCCGTAGACGCAGCGCGCCTCGTCGAGCACCCGGTAGGGCGCGGCGGCACCGAGCGAGACGCCCAGGAAACCGGCGCGCCCACCGTCCGCGTCGATCACGGGGTGGGCGATCTTGTGACCGGTGGGCGGCTCCTCCGGGCGTTCCTCCGGGAGCCGGGGCCTCATCGGGCGGCCGGGACCTCGACGGGTTCCGGTGTCGCCTCGACGACGTCGTCGATGGACAACTCCCGCTCGGGCGCGGTCACTTCGGGCTGCGCGGTGTCCCGAGGAGCCTCTTCGGCGATCCCGGTGGCGAGTGCTTTGCCGAGCCTCATGGTGCCTCCCCTGAACGGCCTTCGGCGGCCCGGTCCCCGGCCACCGGCCTCTCATGGTGACGCACCCCGGACGATTTGGCACCAGTGCCCGCCGCGTCGTGCAGGAGGAGCGCGTACTGGTCGGCCACCACGGCCTCCGCGACGGCGACCGCCCGCTCCCCCGCCAGACGTATCCCGGCCTGCGAGTACGGCGGCGGCGACGGACGCCGCTGCCGCCACAGGGCGGCAGCGGCCGCATAGATCCCACTCGCGCACATCAGCACGGGCATGGCCAGGGCCATCACCACGTCTTGCACCTCGAACACCTCTGAACCGGCCGAGCAACACGTTCTGTGCAGTTCATCGGATTGCGGACGAGTGACCTGAAGACCCCCTCTCGGCCAAAAGTCACCGAGAACGACCGAAAGGTGCTCCCCGTCACCCGTAACCTTCAGGAGTGCTCCGCTCCACCTCGTAGAAGATTTAAGTGGAGCTTCACCGTCGGGCGGCCGAGACTAACCCCATGAACGAGACCCGCCCCGCCCCCTTCGGCCGCGCGCTGTGCGCGATGGTCACGCCCTTCACCGACACCGGCGCGCTCGACCTGGACGCCGCGCAGCGGCTGGCCGAGCGGCTCGTCTCGCAGGGCTGCGAGGGGCTCGTGCTGTCCGGCACGACCGGCGAGTCCCCGACCACGTCCGACGACGAGAAGACGGATCTGGTGCGGGCGGTGCGCGCGGCCGTCGGCGACCGGACCCCGGTCGTCGCGGGCATCGGCACCGCCGACACCCGGCACACCGTCGAGCTCGCCCGCCGGGCCCAACAGGCGGGTGCGGACGGCCTGTTGGCGGTCACCCCCTACTACAGCCGCCCGCCGCAGGACGCCGTCGAGGCGCACTTCCTGGATCTCGCCGACGCCACGGAGCTGCCGGTGATGCTCTACGACATCCCGGGCCGCACCGGCACCCGGATCGAACCGGAGACGATGATCCGGCTCGCCGGGCACCCCCGGATCGTGGCGGTGAAGGACTGCGCGTACGACCTGCTCGGTACGCAGAGGGTCATGGCGGCCACCGACCTCGCGTACTACACGGGCTGCGACGAGTACGTGCTGGCGCTGTACGCGCTCGGCGGCGCCGGGTACGTCTCGACGGTGGCGAACGTGGCGCCCGCCGCCTTCCGCGCCGTCGTCGACGCCTACGACGCGGGCGACACGGCGGAGGCCGCCCGGCGCCAGCGGCTGACCGTGCCGCTCACCGAGCTGATGATGAACGCGGGGCTGCCGGGGACGGTCACGGTCAAGGCGCTGCTCGGCGGCCCGGTCCGCCCGCCGCTGCGGCCCGCCGGCCGGGCGGCGGCCGACGGACTGCGGGCGGCGTACGAGGAGCTGCTCAGCGCGTCGTGAACTCGGGGCTCCAGCGGCCCGGATAGTCGGCCGACGCCTTGCGGAAGTCGCTGAGCTGGACGACCTTGTCGCTGCCGATCGTCACCAGCAGCAGCTGGTTGCGGAACTCCCCCTTGCCACCGCACTTCTCGGGGTCGCAGCCCCAGGCGATGAGCCGCTTGTCGTCGGCCCAGGCGAGCAGCTGCTGGGCGGGCAGCTTGTCGACGAGCTTGCCGGTCCTGGCGTCGTTCACGGCGACGGCGATCGTCTTGCCACTGCCCGCGAAGTCCCCGGCGACGTGCTTGCCGTCGGGCGAGAGCCCCGCCTGGACGAACCACTGGGCGAACCGCTCGTTGGCCGGCACGGCCGCCTTGCGTCCCTGGAGGTCGAAGTACTGCTCCGGCACGCCGCCCGTCATGACCCCGGCGTGCACCAGGGTGCCGGTGGAGTCGAACGCGAAGTCCTGGCGGGCGTTGGTGTCCTCGTTCTCGGTGACCTCGTGCCAGTCGCTGCGCCCGGACTTCACGTCGACGACGGCGAAGCCGGTCCTGGACGACTCGAAGTCGGCGCCCGGCATGGTCTTGCCGTCGCCGTAGTCGACCTTGTTCCTCTTGTAGAGGGCGTCCGGGTCCTTCGCGTAGGTCGTGGCGACGAGCTTGCTGCCGTCCGGCGAGTACGCGAGCCCGGCGACCCCCTCCTCCACCGGGATCCAGCGCGTCACCTTGTTCGTGGCGAGGTCGAGCAGACCGATCCGCTCGGCCGGCACCTTCTTCTCCAGGACGGCCGCCGTGCGCAGCCCCGGTGCGACGGTGAGCCAGGACCAGTCGGTGGTCCTGCGGTACCTCTTGGTCGTGGGATCGAGGACGCCGTACGTCCGCACCCGCTGCCCGTCGCCGTTCTTGAAGACGACCTCCTTGGACGTGGAGAACGACGCGAGTGCCGTCCGGCCGGCCGCGATGACGTCCCTGGGCGGCGACTGGCGGGGGTGGGCGATGACGTCCGCCGAGCCGGTCACGCCCGCGGGCCGCACGTCCTCGCCGCCGCCGATCTGCGGCACCACCAGCGCCCCGGCGACCACCGCGGCGGCCGCGACCGCAGCGCCGACGACCGTGCGCCCGCGCCGCTTCCTGCGGACCGAGAGGACCCGGTCGGCGAAGTCCGCGGGTGCGGGTCCCACGCCGTCCGCCTGCTCGCGCAGCGCATCCTTGAGCATGTCGTCGACGTTCACGGGCGCACCTCCACAGGGGCGTGGTCGCGGGACGGGGGCTGCTCGGCGTCGGCCCGGCCGAGCGAGGCCAGTTCGGGTGCCAGGCCGCGGAGCCTGACGAGGGAGCGCTGCGTCGTGGAGCGCACGGTGCCGACCGAGATGCCGAGGACCCGGGCGACGTCGCCCTCGGGCAGGTCCTCGAAGTAGCGCAGCACGAGCACGGTGCGCTGGCGCGGGGTGAGCCGGGCCAGCGCGGCGCGCATGACGACCCGCAGCTCGGCGGCGGAGGTCCCGCCGTCCCCTGCGGCGCCGTCCGGCACCTCCCCGTAACTCACCTCGCGGCGCGGCCACTTGAGCCGCCATCTGCTGACCTGCTGGCGGTACAGGACCTGACGCACGTACGCCTCGGGGTCCTCCACCCTGCTCCACCGTCCGGCGACCTTGATCAGCGCGTTCTGCAGCAGGTCCTCCCCGGCGTGCCGGTCGCCGCCGCTGAGCAGGACCGCCGTCTTCAGCAGCGCCGACGACCGGTTCGCCACGAACTCCCGGAAACCTTCCGCACTCTCACCGCGCT
This sequence comes from Streptomyces sp. KL116D, assembly GCF_030766975.1. Taxonomy (NCBI): domain Bacteria; kingdom Bacillati; phylum Actinomycetota; class Actinomycetes; order Kitasatosporales; family Streptomycetaceae; genus Streptomyces; species Streptomyces sp. KL116D. The sequence continues at coordinate 98,744 of NZ_JASERH010000060.1, forward strand.
GTTCCCGTACGGCATCCATCGTCACCTTCACTTTCCCCACCCTCGTGATGCTCTCTGTCTGTGGTGACGCGTCCGGACCGCCCTCGCTATGCCACCCCCGGGAAGTTTCTTCGCGCGCGACGCACGACGGCCCGCGCCGGGATCCCGGCGCGGGCCGCTGTGCAGACCTGTGAGGGTCAGTTGTGGCTGTGCAGCACCTCGTTCAGGCCGCCCCACACCGCGTTGTTCGGGCGGGCCTCGACCGTGCCGGTCACCGAGTTGCGGCGGAAGAGGATGTTCGAGGCGCCGGAGAGGTCACGGGCCTTGACGATCTCGCCGTCGGGCATGGTCACGCGCGTGCCGGCGGTGACGTACAGGCCCGCCTCGACGACGCACTCGTCGCCGAGCGCGATGCCGACGCCCGCCTCGGCGCCGACCAGGCAGCGCTCGCCGATGACGATGCGGACGTTGCCGCCACCGGACAGGGTGCCCATGGTGGAGGCGCCGCCGCCGATGTCCGAGCCGTCGCCGACGACGACGCCCGCGGAGATGCGGCCCTCGACCATCGACGTGCCGAGCGTGCCCGCGTTGAAGTTCACGAAGCCCTCGTGCATGACCGTGGTGCCCTCGGCGAGGTGCGCGCCGAGGCGGACGCGGTCGGCGTCGGCGATGCGCACGCCCTTGGGGGCGACGTAGTCGGTCATGCGCGGGAACTTGTCGATCGACGTGACCTGGAGGTGCAGGCCCTCGGCGCGGGCGTTCAGCCGGACCGTCTCGACGGCGTCGACGGCGACCGGGCCGAGCGAGGTCCAGGCGACGTTGGCGAGCAGCCCGAACAGGCCGTCCAGGTTCTGGCCGTGCGGCTTGACCAGGCGGTGGCTGAGCAGGTGCAGCCGCAGGTACGCGTCGTGCGCGTCGAGCGGCTTGTCGTCGAGGGAGGCGATGACCGTGCGGACCGCCACGATCTCCACGCCGCGCCGGGCGTCGGGGCCGATCGCCTTGGCGGCACCGGCGCCGAGCAGCTCGACGGCCTTCTCGGCGGAGAGCTTCTCGGTACCGGCCGGGCCGGGCTCGTCCTGGAGGACGGGGGCGGGGAACCAGGTGTCGAGAACGGTGCCGTCGGTGGTGACGGTGGCGAGGCCGGCGGCGACGGCGCCGGTGGAGCGAGTAGCAGTGTCGGTCATGGGGCCAACCTAATCGGCGGGCCCCCGTGGAGGCGAACCGGCGGGGAGCCCGTCTCAGCACCCGGGCTCCCTTCGCTCGCCCCTTCTCCCTCGCCCTCTTCCCCTCAGCGGTTCAGGGGCGCTGCCCCTTCTTGTCGACGACGGCGGCGGTGAGCCGCGCGTCCTGCAGCCAGATGTCGCCCGCCTTCCACGGCCGGTCGGGGGTGTCGTCGGCGCCGGGGTAGTCCTGCACGTAGTCCCGCAGCACGATCCAGCGCGATCCGGCGTACGCGTAGGTGCGCGGGTCGATGAGGATCTCGTCGCGCATCCGCGCCTCGGGCCCGGCCCGCAGGCCGATGGCGATGGCCTCGCGGCCCGCGACGTCCCGTACGACGTGGTCGGTGATCTCCACGCCCGGGACCGTGGCCAGCGCCCGGTAGACCTTGGCGAGCCCGTCGGGCGGCATCGGATAGCTCTCCATGAGCACGCGCAGGGCCCCGAAGTCCTGCGCGGCCCGCGACTCGTGGCTCTTCTGGCCACTCGGGTAGAACGTCCGGACCTTCTTCAGGACGCCCGCCGGATCGTCGGGCAGCGCCTTCAGGAAGCGGTACCGCTCGCGCGGCGAGTGGTCGTCGCCCTCCCGGCCGTTCTCGAAGCGCGGGTCGGCGTACTTCTTCCACTCGTTGTGGGTCTTCGGCTCCCCGGGTCCGTCGCCGTCGTCCGGCCAGACCCCGGAGTCACCGTTCACGACCCGCTCGTACATCCACTGCGTGGATCCCGGCTCCGGCACCGCGGGCCCCTGCTCGACGGTGTCGGCGATCCGGCCGAGCACCTCGGCCGGATCGCCGAGGACGAGCCGGCTCGCGGCGGGCATCGGCGGTCCTGCCGTGCCGTCGCCGCCGACACCCGTCACCACCATGGTGATCGCCGTGATCGCCGCGACCGCGCCGGCCGCCGCCGCCGCGGTGAACCGCCAGTCGGACCGGAACCCGCGGGCCCGGGCGCGTCCGCGCAGCGCCTGCTCCAGGCGGTCCCTGCCCGGGGCGAGCCGGGCCCGGTCGGCGACGGGCGCGTCGTCGCGGAACTCCCGCACCTCGTTCATCTCGTCCACGCTCACGGCCGGACCACCTCCGCCACATCCACGTCGGTCATGAACGCCGGGTCGGCCCCCAGCGCGGCCCGCACCTTGCGGCGGGCCCGGTTCAGCCGGGACCTGACGGTCCCGACGGGTATGCCGAGCGCCTCGGCGACGTCCTGGTACGTGAGGTCGGCCCAGGCCACGAGCAGCAGGACGTGCCGGTCGGCGGCGGACAGCGCGGCGAGCGCGTCGGCGAGGGGTCCCTGGGCGGCGATCCGGTTCTCGGTGTCCTCGACCCAGGTGGCGGCGACGGGGTCGTGCCCGGTGCGCGCGAGGGCGCGCAGGGCCCGTACCTCGGTGCGCCGCTGCTTGCCGATCAGATGGGCCGCGATCCCGTACAGCCAGGGCCGGGCGCTGGCCCGCGCCGTGTCGTACCTTCCCCGCACCCGGAACGCCGTCAGGAACGTGTCGGCGGTGATGTCGTCCGCGGCGTGCTCGCCGAGCCGCCGGGCCGCGTAGCGGTGGATGTCGGCGGCGTACCGGTCGTAGAGGCGGGCGAAGACCTCGGGCTGTTCCAGGGAGTGCGCGATGACGCGGCCGTCACTGCCGTCGGGATCGTGCGGTGGTGGTCCGCTCACAGGTCCTCCGTACGCGGGGCGGGGTCGAGCATGTCACCCTCTGTTCCCCACAGCCCGTACAAAGGTTCACGGTCCCGGGCGGCGCGTCAGGGAATGAGCCGCGCCAGCATCTCCCGCGCGTAGTCCGCGTCGTACTCCCCGCCGGTCAGCAGCACCTGCAGCGAGATCCCGTCCATCAGCGCGACCAGGGCGCGGGCCGTGACGGGGTCGGTGCGGTCCTCGATGGCGTCGGCCAGTTCCCGGCACCACTCGGCGGCGACGGGGCGCAGCGCGGGCCGGCGCAGCGCGGCCAGGTACAGCTCGTATTCAAGCTCCACGCCGACCCGGTCGCCGGCCAGCCATTCGCCGAGGAGTCCGGCCAGTTCGCCGGCCAGGTCGACGGCCGGGTCCTGGAAGGCGCCGCGCGCGGCGACGACCTTGGCGAACCCCTCGTTGGCCTGGCGCAGCGCGGCGACCATCAGCTCGTCGAGCGTCTTGAAGTGGTACGTCGTCGAGCCGAGCGGCACGTCGGCCTCGGCCGCGGCGGTGCGGTGGCTGAGGCCTCCGATGCCCTTCGAGCCGACGACGCGGATGGCGGCGTCGATGATCCGCTGGCGCCGCTCGGGGTCGTAGCGCCGCGCCATCAGTGGGCCCCTCCCAGGTTCAGGAGCACGACCCCGCCGATGACGAGGACGATGCCCGCGACCTTGGCCGCGGTCAGCCCCTCACCGAGGAAGACCATGCCGATCGCGGCGATGACGGCGGTGCCGACACCGGCCCATATCGCGTACGCGGTACCGATCTGCACGGTCTTCAGCGTCTGTGCGAGCAGTGCGAACGCGATCACGTATCCGGTGACCGTGACCAGCGAGGGCCAGAGCCTGCTGAACCCCTCGCTGTACTTCATGGCCGTGGTGGCGGCCACTTCGGCGGCGATGGCGCCGGCCAGCAGAACGTATCCCATGTGTACGAGTGTACGCATCGTTGCGTACACCCGTACACAGGATCGCTCGGCCGTGTCGCCGCGGACCGTGCTACGAGACCGTGAACCAGGTCGCCCGGGACTTCTTCCACTCGTCGTGGGTCAGGTCCTTGGCCTCGGTGCCGTCGCCGTACAGGTCGGCGGCGCCGTCGTCGGTGATCAGCTGCGCGCGCTGTCCGGCCACGGACAGGTCGGGCACGGAGACGACCGACTCCCAGCCGCCCGGGTCGGTGGTCGGCAGGTCGGCGACCTTCGTCGGGGCGGTGCCGGCGACGCCGTCCCAGCGGTACAGGGCGTACGGGTCGGAGTTGTCGTCGGCGGCCCAGCTGCCGGCCACGATCAGGTACTGGTTCGCGGCGTTCTTGCGGATGTCGCGGACGGCGAGGCCGCCGAGGTCCAGCTCGATGGGCGTGCCGAAGACGGGCGTCGAGCCGCTCGCGACGACCTTGTCCATGTTGGTGACGGGCACGATCAGCGCCTTGCCGCCGTTCTTCGGCGGCACGAGCGGGGCGCGGAAGCCGACGTAGGCGGTGGTGGTCGAGCCGGGCGCGAACTCCAGGCCCTCGACGTTGAACCCGTCGATCTGCTTGGGCACTTCGCCGGAGGCGGTGCCCGCGGCGAAGCCGTACCGGTTGCCGTTCGCCTTGTCCCACGACACGAGCTGGTCGCGCAGCTTCTTGTAGGAGTGCGCGTAGGTCAGCTGGGTGGACGCGCCGCTGCCGCTGACCGTGGTGGTGAAGACGGTGTTCCGGTCGGCCTTGTACTCGCCGTCCTTGTTGTTGCCGAGCGAGCCGGTCCAGTAGATGAGGTCGCCGACGCGGGTGCCGCCCTCGATGTCGATCTCCTTGTCGGCGCCGACCTTTGAGGACATGTCCCAGGTCTTCACGGGGGCGCCGGAGGCCGAACCGTCGTACAGGCGCAGCACGTTGGACTCGTCGTCCGCGACGACGACGTAGCCGCCGCCCACGTCGACCGCGGCGGACGCGTCGCTGGAACCGGTGAAGTACCGGGTGCCGGACGGGTTCTGCACGGACTGGGAGGCCGCGTAGTGCAGTTTGGTGGTGGCCGTGGAGCCGCCGCTGCCCGTGACCTTCAGCGTCAGGTCGGTGTAGCCCTGGCCGCGCGCGGCGACGGACACGGTGCGGATCGCGCCGGTCCCGCCGACGGTGACGTCGCCGGTCTGCGCGACGGACGTCTTGCTGCTGGCGGACGCCGTCACCGTGAGGGCGGAGGCGTCGGTCCCGCTCTGCGCGACGCTCACGGTGACCGTCGGGTCGCCGACGCCGCCGACGGCGCCGCTGAGGTAGGCGGCGGAGAGCGTGATGGTCGGCGTGGCCGAACCGGCCGCGCCCGCCGGGAAGTTGCCACTGACGGCGGCCAGCGTGAGCAGACCGCCCGCTGCGGCGGCGAGCGCCGCGCGGCGCAGGCGCGGAGTGGAGTGCGGCACCGAGGTTCCCTTCGTCGACGTGATGTCGACGGAAGGTTCCGCTCCGCACCCCAACGCCGCGTGTCGATCACCGGTACGGCGGCCGAACGCCGCACGGCCGAAACGCCGATCGGCCCCGGCGGGAGTCCCACCGGGGCCGATCGGTCGTACGCAGTCGGACACTCAGACGTTGAAGCCCAGCGCCCGCAGCTGCTCGCGCCCGTCGTCCGTGATCTTGTCCGGGCCCCACGGCGGCATCCAGACCCAGTTGATCCGCAGCTCGTTGACGATGCCGTCGGTGGCGGACTTCGCCTGGTCCTCGATGACGTCGGTCAGCGGGCAGGCCGCGGACGTCAGCGTCATGTCGATCGTCGCGATGTTCGCGTCGTCGATGTGGATGCCGTAGATCAGGCCCAGGTTGACCACGTCGATGCCCAGCTCGGGGTCGACGACGTCGTACAGCGCCTCGCGGACCTCCTCCTCGGAGGCCGGCTTCATCTCCACTGCCGTGTTGTCACTCATGCGGTCTTCGCCTCCTCCGCGAAAGCCTGCGCCGTCGCGTCCTTCCACGCCATCCAGCTCAGGAGGGCGCACTTCACTCGCGCCGGGTACTTGGAGACCCCGGCGAACGCGACGGCGTCCTCCAGGAGCTCCTCCATCGAGTCGTCCGGCTCGATCTGTCCCTTGGACTGCATCAGCTCCAGGAAGGTCTCCTGGATCTTCTGCGCGTCGGCCAGTTCCTTGCCGACCAGCAGGTCGTTCAGGACGGAGGCCGAGGCCTGGCTGATCGAGCAGCCCTGGCCCTCGTACGAGACATCGGCGATGGTCTCGCCGTCGTACTTGACGCGCAGCGTGATCTCGTCGCCGCACGTCGGGTTGACGTGGTGCACCTCGGCGTCGCCATCCCGGAGACCGCGCCCGTGCGGGTGCTTGTAGTGGTCCAGGATGACTTCCTGGTACATCGAATCCAGCTTCACGTTCCCAGCCAGCCCCTCAGCCGAAGAAGTTCCGTACGTGCTCCAGGCCGTCGACCAGAGCGTCGATCTCGCCGGGCGTGGAGTACAGATAGAACGACGCTCGCGTGGTCGCAGGAATTCCGTACCGCAGGCAGACCGGCCGCGCGCAGTGGTGACCGACCCGGACCGCGATGCCCTGCTCGTCGAGGACCTGGCCCACGTCGTGCGGGTGGATGTCGCCGAGCGTGAAGGAGATCGCGGCGCCCCGCTCCTCGGCCGTGGTCGGGCCGATGATCTTCAGGTCCGGGACTTCCTGCAGCCGCTTCACGGCGTACTCGGTGAGCGCCTGCTCGTGCCGCAGGACGTTGTCCATGCCGATCGAGTTCAGGTAGTCGATCGCCGCCCCGAGGCCGATGGCCTGCGAGATCGGCGGCGTGCCCGCCTCGAACTTGTGCGGCGCCGGCGCGTACGTCGACGAGTGCATGGAGACGGTCTCGATCATCTCGCCGCCGCCCAGGAACGGCGGCAGGTCCTCCAGGAGCTCCTGCCGTCCCCAGAGCACGCCGATGCCGGTCGGGCCGCACATCTTGTGGCCGGTGAAGGCCACGAAGTCGGCCTGCAGCGCCTGCACGTCCAGCGGCATGTGCGGGGCGGCCTGCGAGGCGTCGATGAGGACGAGGGCGCCCACCTCCTGGGCGCGGCGCACGATGGCCTCGACCGGGTTGTGGGTGCCGAGGATGTTCGACACGAGGACGAACGAGACGATCTTCGTCTTCTCGGTGATGACCTCGTTGATGTTGCTCAGGTCGAGCCGGCCGTCGTCCGTCAGGCCGAACCACTTCAGCTTCGCGCCGGTGCGCTGCGAGAGCAGCTGCCACGGAACGATGTTGGAGTGGTGCTCCATCTCCGTGATGACGATCTCGGTCTCGTGATCGACCTTGTACGGCTCGTCGGCCCAGCCCAGCATGTTGGCGACGAGGTTGAGCGACTCCGAGGCGTTCTTCGTGAAGATGACCTCGTCGCGGCTCGGCGCGTTGATGAACGCGGCGACCTTGTCGCGCGCGCCCTCGTACAGCGCCGTGGCCTCCTCGGCGAGCACGTGCACGCCGCGGTGGACGTTGGCGTTGTGCTGCTCGTAGTACTCCGTCAGGACGTCGAGGACCTGGCGCGGCGTCTGGCTGGTCGCCGCGTTGTCCAGGTACACGAGCTTCTTGCCGTCGTGGAGCACCCGGTCGAGGATCGGGAAGTCCTTGCGGATCGCCTCGGTGTCGAGGAGGCCCGGCAGCTGTGTCACGCGGATGCGCCACCCTTCACGTACTTGTCGTAGCCCTCGGCCTCGAGCTGGTCGGCGAGCTCGGCGCCGCCGGACTCGACGATCTTGCCGCCCGCGAAGACGTGGACGTGGTCGGGCTTGATGTAGCGCAGGATGCGCGTGTAGTGGGTCACCAGGAGGGTGCCGACCTCGCCGTTCTCACGGACGCGGTTGATGCCCTCGGAGACGATGCGCAGCGCGTCGACGTCCAGGCCGGAGTCGGTCTCGTCGAGGATCGCGATCTTCGGCTTGAGGAGCTCCAGCTGGAGGATCTCGTGGCGCTTCTTCTCACCGCCGGAGAAGCCCTCGTTCACGTTGCGCTCGGCGAAGGACGGGTCCATGGAGAGCTTCTCCATGGCCTCCTTGACCTCCTTCACCCAGGTGCGCAGCTTGGGGGCCTCGCCGCGCACGGCCGTGGCCGAGGTGCGCAGGAAGTTGGAGACGGAGACGCCGGGGACCTCGACCGGGTACTGCATGGCGAGGAAGAGGCCGGCGCGGGCGCGCTCGTCGACGGACATCTCCAGGACGTCCTCGCCGTCGAGCGTGACGGTGCCGGAGGTGATCGTGTACTTCGGGTGACCCGCGAGGGAGTAGGCGAGGGTCGACTTGCCGGAGCCGTTCGGGCCCATGATGGCGTGCGTCTCGCCCTGCTTCACGGTGAGGTCGACGCCCTTGAGGATCTCCTTCGTGGCGTTGTCGGCCTCGACGGTGACGTGCAGGTCCTTGATTTCAAGCGTTGCCATGGGTGCCTCAGGACTCCTGGGTGAGGGAGACGAGCACGTCGTCTCCTTCGATCTTTACGGGGTATACGGGGACGGGGCGCGTCGCGGGGAGGCCGGACGGCTTCCCGGTGCGCAGGTCGAACGCGGAGCCGTGCAGCCAGCACTCGATCTGGCAGTCCTCCACCTCGCCCTCGGAGAGCGACACGTTCGCGTGCGAGCAGATGTCGTTGATCGCGAACACCTCGCCCTCCGTCTGCACGATGGACACGGGCGTGCCGTCGAGCTCGACCCGCTTCGGGGTGTCGCTCTCCAGCTCGCTCAGCCCACAGGCGCGTACGAAGGCCATCAGACGGTGGCCTCCAGCTCGGCCTCGATCTTCTCGAGGAGGCGCGCCTCGATGTCGTCGACGCCGATCTGCTGGACCAGCTCGGCGAAGAAGCCGCGCACGACGAGACGGCGGGCCTCGTCGGCGGGGATGCCGCGGGCCATCAGGTAGAAGAGCTGCTCGTCGTCGAAGCGGCCGGTCGCGGAGGCGTGACCGGCGCCGACGATCTCGCCGGTCTCGATCTCCAGGTTCGGCACGGAGTCGACGCGGGCGCCGTCGGTCAGAACCAGGTTCCGGTTCATCTCGTACGTGTCCGTGCCCTCGGCGGCGGCCTCGATGAGGACGTCACCGATCCACACGGCGTGCGCCTCCTCGCCCTGCAGCGCGCCCTTGTACACGACGTTCGACTTGCAGTGCGGGGTGTTGTGGTCGACCAGGAGGCGGTGCTCCTGGTGCTGGCCGGCGTCGGTGAAGTAGAGGCCGAACAGCTCGGCCTCGCCGCCGGTGGCCGCGTACTGGACGCGCGGGTGCAGCCGGACGACGTCACCGCCGAAGGTGACGACGACCGACTTGAAGGAGGCGTCGCGGCCGACGAGCGCGTTGTGCTGCGCGACGTGCACGGCCTTGTCGTCCCAGTCCTGGACGGAGACGACGGTGAGCTTCGCGCCGTCGCCGAGCAGGTAGTCGACGTTGGCGGCGAGCACCGCGTCACCGGTGTGGTCGATGACGACGACGGCCTCGGCGAAGGCGCCCAGCTCGACGACCTGGTGGGCGAAGGCGGTGCCGCCCTCGCCGTGCACGGCGATCCGGATCGGCTCGGTGAGCACCGTCTCCTTGGGGACGGTGATCACGCCGGCCTTCTCGAACGCCGAGTACGCCTGCGCGGCGACCCGGTCGACGGGCTTGCCGGCCTTGCCGATGCGGGCGTCGTCCCGGCCGACGGTCTCGACGGTGACGCCGGCCGGCGCCTCCACGTCGACCTTGACGCCGGTGCCGGTGGCGACGGCGGTGCCGTCGTGCAGGCCGCGCAGCCGCTCCAGCGGCGTGAACCGCCACTCCTCCTCACGGCCGTGCGGGACCGGGAAGTCCTGCACGTCGAAGGACGGGGGCGCGCTCATGCGCGTGGCGACGGTCGACTCTGCGGCCACCGCGATGGTTCCGGCGGTGGTCGAACCGGCCGGGATGTTCTGAGCCTCAGCCATGGCTGTCGTAGCGCTCGCTTTCTTACGTAAGTGGGCTGATGGAGACGTCAGTCGACCGGGGTCAGCCGACCGACCCTTCCATCTGCAGCTCGATCAGCCGGTTGAGCTCGAGGGCGTACTCCATGGGGAGCTCCTTGGCGATCGGCTCCACGAAGCCGCGCACGATCATCGCCATGGCCTCGAACTCGCTCAGTCCGCGGCTCATCAGGTAGAAGAGCTGGTCCTCGGAGACCTTGGAGACGGTCGCCTCGTGACCCATGGAGACGTCGTCCTCGCGGACGTCGACGTACGGGTACGTGTCGGAGCGGGAGATCGTGTCGACGAGCAGCGCGTCGCACAGCACGTTCGACTTCGATCCGGCGGCGCCCTCGCCGATCTCGACGAGACCGCGGTAGGAGGTGCGGCCACCGCCGCGCGCCACGGACTTCGAGACGATGTTGGACGACGTGTTCGGCGCCATGTGGACCATCTTGGAGCCGGCGTCCTGGTGCTGGCCCTCGCCCGCGAAGGCGATGGAGAGCGTCTCGCCCTTGGCGTGCTCGCCCATCAGGTAGACGGCCGGGTACTTCATGGTGACCTTGGAACCGATGTTGCCGTCGATCCACTCCATGGTCGCGCCCTCGTACGCCACGGCGCGCTTGGTGACCAGGTTGTAGACGTTGTTCGACCAGTTCTGGATCGTCGTGTAGCGGCAGCGGGCGCCCTTCTTCACGATGATCTCGACGACGGCGGAGTGCAGCGAGTCCGACTTGTAGATCGGCGCGGTGCAGCCCTCGACGTAGTGGACGTAGGCGTCCTCGTCGACGATGATCAGCGTCCGCTCGAACTGGCCCATGTTCTCCGTGTTGATGCGGAAGTAGGCCTGGAGCGGGATCTCGACGTGCACGCCCTTCGGCACGTAGATGAAGGAGCCGCCCGACCACACCGCGGAGTTCAGCGACGCGAACTTGTTGTCGCCGACCGGGATGACCGTGCCGAAGTACTCCTTGAAGAGCTCCGGGTGCTCCTTGAGGGCGGTGTCGGTGTCGAGGAAGATGACGCCCTGCTCCTCCAGGTCCTCACGGATCTGGTGGTAGACGACCTCGGACTCGTACTGGGCCGCGACACCGGCGACGAGGCGCTGCTTCTCCGCCTCGGGGATGCCGAGCTTGTCGTACGTGTTCTTGATGTCCTCGGGCAGGTCCTCCCAGGACTCCGCCTGCTTCTCCGTGGAGCGCACGAAGTACTTGATGTTGTCGAAGTCGATGCCGGAGAGGTCGGAGCCCCAGTTCGGCATGGGCTTCTTCTCGAAGAGCTTCAGGCCCTTGAGACGGAGCTTGGTCATCCACTCCGGCTCGTTCTTCTTGGCGGAGATGTCCCGGACGACGTCCTCGTTGATGCCGCGCTTGGCAGAGGCACCGGCCGTGTCGGAGTCAGCCCAGCCGTATTCGTACTTGCCCAGGCCTTCGAGCTCGGGGTGGGCAGTCTCCTCGATGGGGAGAGTCATGCGGGGTTCCTCCCGGCGGTGCTTGCAGATGCGTTTTCAGTGGTCTTGGGGATGAACGTCGTGCAGACGCCGTCGCCATGGGCGATCGTGGCCAGCCGCTGGACGTGGGTGCCGAGGATCTGGGAGAACATCTCCGTCTCGGCCTCGCAGAGCTGTGGGTACTGCTCGGCGACGTGGGCGACTGGACAGTGGTGCTGGCAGAGCTGCTCGCCTCTTTGCGGGAGGGGCGCGCTACGCGCCGTAGCAGCGTACCCGTCCGCGCTCAGGGCCTTCGCCAGGGCCTGGGCCCGCTCCTCCGGGGCCACCGCCTCGATCGCCGCCTTGTAGGGGGCGGCCTGGGCGGCGATCCGGTCGCGGGCGAAGGCGACGACCGCGTCGTCTCCCCCGGCGTGCTCCTTGATCCAGCGGAGCGCCTCGGCGGCGAGCTTGTCGTAGGACTGGTCGAAGGCGTCGCGACCGCAATCGGTCAGGGCGAACACCTTGGCGGGCCGGCCGCGCGTGCGCGCTCCGTAGACCCGCTGCTCGCGGGGCTCCACGACGTCGTCGGCGACCAGGGCGTCGAGGTGGCGGCGGACGGCGGCGTGGGTGAGGCCGAGGCGTCCCGCGAGATCGGCGACCGTGGACGGGCCGTGGTCCAGGATGGAACGCGCGACCCGGTTGCGCGTCGAACGCTCACCGGTCGCGAGCTCTTCCTGAGGGGCCCCCGTGGGTGCCTCCTGAGCCTCGCCGACGTTTTTCACAACGCCATTGTTGCGTAATTCCTCAGACCCTGACAAGCGGGCTGGTGATCGCCCTCGGTGCCGTGCGTCACTTAGGCAGACCTAAGTAGACACCGCGCGTGACCTGCGGAAACGATCTTTGATCGATCAGAACACCGAGGTCGTCCGGATGCCGCCCACGGGAATTCCGTGGCGCCCCGACCCCCTCCGCAAGGACACTCCTTCCATGTCCACACCCCCTCCGACCGGCCCACTCGTCACCCGCGCCGCCCTCGCCACCGACCTGCGCGCGCTCGGCGTCGAACCGGGCGAGACCCTGCTCGTGCACTCCTCGCTCAGCAGCCTCGGCTGGGTCAACGGCGGACCGGTCGCCGTCGTCCAGGCCCTGCTCGACGCACTGGGTCCCGCGGGCACGCTGGTGGTGCCCGCGCAGTCCGGCGATCTCAGCGATCCGTCGCTGTGGGGCGCGCCGCCGGTGCCGGCCGACTGGTGGGAGCCGATCCGGGCGACGATGCCGGTCTACGACCCGGCGCTCACGCCCACCCGGGGCGTCGGCGTGATCCCGGAGACCGTGCGCACCTGGCCGGGCGCCCTGCGCAGCGCCCACCCGCAGACGTCCTTCGCCGCGCTCGGCCCCGGCGCGGCGGCCGTGACGGACGGGCACGCGCCCGACTGCCGGCTGGGTGAGCGCAGCCCGCTGGCCCGACTGGAGGAACGCGGCGCGCGAGTGCTGCTCCTGGGCGCCGGGTACGACACGTGCACGGCCTTCCACCTGGCCGAGTACCGCATCCCGCACCGCCTGGAGGACGCGGGCCGGCCCGGTCCCGCGGGCTGGGAGCACGTCACGGAGGTGACCATCTCCGCCGACCGCTTCGACGAACTCGGCGCCGCCTTCGAACAGGACACCCCGGTCGTCCGTGGCCGGGTCGGCGCCGCAGAAGCCCGGCTGTTCCCCCTGCCCGGCGCGGTGGCCTACGCCCAGAAGTGGCTGCCGGCCAACCGACGACCGGTCTAGGGACTGTCACCGGCCCCGAAGTCCGCCCAGAGGCCCGCCCCAGAGGTCCCAGATCGGGCCGCTGGGCACCCGGATCGAGTTGAGCAGAACCCACGGCGTCCATCGGCTGCAGCCCGGGCGCCGTCGAGCGGTCGGTGCGGCACATCCGTCGGTACCGCACATCCGTCGGTGACGCGCACCCGTCGGTGTCGCCGAGCCGTCGGTGGGCGCGGTGCCGTCGGTGGACGCGGTGCCATCGGTGGGCGCGGTGCCATCGGTGTGGCCGAGCCGTCGGTGTGGCCGAGCCGTCGGTGGACGCGGTGTCATCGGCGGGCGCGGTGCCGTCGGTGTCGCCGAGCCGTCGGTGGACGCGGTGCCATCGGTGGACGCGGTGCCGTCGGTGACGCCGCGCCGTCGGTGGACGCGGTGCCATCGGTGGACGCGGTGCCGTCGGTGACGCCGCGCCGTCGGTGGACGCGGTGCCATCGGTGTGGCCGAGCCGTCAGTGGGCGCGGTGTCATCCGCGGGCGCGGTGCCGTCGGTGGACGCAGCGCCCGTCTGCCGGGCGGGGCATTCAGTTCGAGCGGGAGGCAGCGTCACGGGGCATCGAGACACCGGGACACCGCAGCACCGAGACACCGCAGCACCGGGACATCCCGCCCGCTGGCCGCAAAGCACCTCGACCCCCGACCGAGGGGGTCCGCCCCGCCCTCCGGCGCGGCCCCGCACGTCCTTAGACTTGCCCACCATGGAAAGCGAGCCCGTCCTCCACCTCACCGGTCTGGTGAAGCGGTACGGAAACAAGACCGCGGTCGACGGTCTCGACCTCACTGCAGCCCCCGGCATCACGGCCGTCCTCGGCCCCAACGGCGCGGGCAAGACCACCACCATCGAGACCTGCGAGGGCTACCGCAGGCCGGACGCCGGCACCGTCCGCGTCCTCGGCCTCGACCCGGTGAAGCAGGCCTCCGCACTGCGCCCCCGCATCGGCGTGATGCTGCAGTCCGGCGGCGTCTACTCCGGCGCCCGCGCCGACGAGATGCTCCGCCACATCTCCAAGCTCCACGCCCACCCGCTCGACGTGAACGCCCTCATCGAGCGCCTGGGCCTCGGCAGTTGCGGCCGCACCACCTACCGGCGGCTGTCCGGCGGCCAGCAGCAGCGCCTCGCCCTCGCGATGGCCGTGGTCGGCCGCCCCGAACTGGTCTTCCTGGACGAGCCGACCGCGGGCCTCGACCCGCAGGCCCGCCGCGCCACCTGGGACCTGGTCCGCGATCTGCGGTCGGACGGCGTCTCGGTCATCCTCACCACGCACCACATGGACGAGGCCGAGCAGCTCTCCGACGACGTGGCGATCGTGGACGCGGGCAAGGTCATCGCGCAGGGCTCCCCCGAGCAGCTGTGCCGCGGCGGCGCCGAGAACACGCTCCGCTTCACGGGCCGCCCCGGCCTCGACGTCGCCTCCCTCCTCAAGGCCCTGCCCGCCGACTCCGCGGCCGCCGAACTCACCCCCGGCTCCTACCGCGTCGCCGGCAAGATCGACCCCCAGCTCCTGGCCACGGTCACCTCCTGGTGCGCCCAGCACGGGGTGATGCCGGACAAGATCTCCGTCGAACGGCACACGCTCGAAGACGTCTTCCTGGAACTGACCGGACGGGAGCTGCGCGGATGAGCGCCGGCACGTACACGCCGAACCCGGGAGCCGCACCGCTCCCCCGCATGATCGCCACGCAGGCGGCGCTCGAGACGAAGATGCTGCTGCGCAACGGCGAACAGCTGCTGCTCACGGTCGTCATCCCCACCCTTCTGCTCGTCCTGTTCTCGTCGGTCGACATCGTCGACACGGGCTCCGGCAAGGCCGTGGACTTCCTGACGCCGGGCATCCTCGCGCTCGCGGTGATGTCCACGGCGTTCACCGGGCAGGCCATCGCGACCGGCTTCGAGCGCCGCTACGGCGTCCTCAAGCGGCTCGGCGCCTCCCCGCTGCCGCGCTGGGGCCTGATGGCGGCCAAGACGCTGTCGGTCCTGGTCACCGAGATCCTCCAGATCGTCCTCCTGACGGTCATCGCGTTCGCACTGGGCTGGTCCCCGCACGGGAACCCCTTCGCCGTCCTCCTTCTCCTGATCCTCGGCACGGCCGCCTTCTCCGGGCTCGGCCTGCTGATGGCCGGCACGCTCAAGGCGGAGGCCACGCTCGCCGCGGCCAACCTGGTCTTCCTGCTGCTGCTCGTCGGCGGCGGGGTCATCGTGCCGCTCGACAAGTTCCCCGACGCCGCCCAGTCGGTGCTCGGTCTGCTGCCCATCTCGGCCCTCTCCGACGGTCTTCGCGACGTGCTCCAGCACGGGGCGTCGATGCCGTGGGGCGACCTCGGGATCCTCGCCGTGTGGGCGGTCGTGGGACTCGGCGCGGCAGGGCGCTTCTTCCGCTGGGAGTGAGGCGAGCGGCGGGCGTGACGCACGTGGTAAGTCCAACGCCCGTCCCGCGAAAGTCCATGGTCGTGACCCGGCGCGTCCCCGTAGAACTGCGCTCCAGGACGGCGGACGGCGGCTCCTCGTGAGCCGCCCGGGACGGCTGGGGAGCGCACATGAAGCGGCGTACGGTTCTGGGCATGGCGGCGACCGCGACCGCGGGGGCCGCCCTGCCCCTGTCCGCGGGCCCGGCGAGCGCCGCGAGCGGTCCGGCGCAGGCGCATTCCGGCGGTGACCTCCGAGCAGCCCGCGAGACGCTCCGCCGACTGCTCCCCCGGCACGCCGACCAGTTCACACTCACCCTCTCCCCGGCTTCCCCTTCCTCCGTCTCCCCCTCCTCCGCTTCCTCCGCTTCTCTCGACGGCACCGCTTCCCCTGACGGCGCCACTTCCCCCGGCGGCGCCGACCGCTTCCGGGTCACCGGGCACCGGGCAGGCGCGATCACCGTCGAGGGCAGCACTCCGGCCACCGTGCTGACCGGCGTCAACTGGTATCTGAAGTACGTCGCCGGAGTCGACGTCTCGCTGCCCGGTGACAGCCTCGCGCGGCTGCCCGGACGCCTGCCGGCACCCGCGAAGCCCTTGGAACAGCGGGCCATGCCGTACCGCTTCGCGCTCAACGACACCCACGAGGGCTACACGGGCCCGTACCGCTCCTGGCAGCGGTGGGAGCGGGAGCTGGACCGGCTCGCCCTGCACGGCGTGAACCAGGTCTTCCTGTCCACCGGCGCCGAGTCGGTCTACTTCCGCGCGCTCCAGGACTTCGGCTACACCGCCGAGGAACTCCTCGCCTGGATCCCCGGCGCCGCCCACCAGCCGTGGTGGCTGCTGCAGAACATGTCCGGCTACGGCGGCCCCCTCTCCCCCCGGCTCCTGGACGAGCGCGCCGAGCTGGCCCGCCGCGTCATCCGCCGCATGCGCGACCTGGGGATGTCGCCGGTACTCCCCGGCTTCTTCGGCACGGTCCCGCAGGGCTTCTCCGCGCGCAACGGCGGTGTGAAGACGGTGCCGCAGGGCGACTGGTGCGGGTTCCAGCGGCCCGACTGGCTCGACCCGCGCACCGAGGTGTTCGCCGGCCTCGCCGCCGCGTTCTACCGGGAGCAGAAGGCGCTGTTCGGAGACGACGCGGCACGGCACTTCAAGATGGACCTGCTGCACGAGGGCGGGAGCGCGGGTGACGTCCCCGTCGGCGACGCCGCCACCGGAGTCATGGACGCGCTCCAGACCTCCCACCCGGGCGCGACCTGGGTCCTGCTCGGCTGGCAGAACAACCCACCGGTCAAGGTCCTCCAGGCCGTCGACCGGACCAAGCTGTTCATCGTCGACGGCATCGCCGACCGGCTCGACGGCCTCGAGCGCGAGACACAGTGGCTCGGCACCTCCTACGCCTTCGGCACCATCTACAACTTCGGCGGCAACACCACCCTCGGCGCCAACACCGGCGTCTGGACCGAGCGCTTCCCCGCCTGGCGCGACAAGCCGGACAGCGCGCTGCGCGGCACCGCCCTGCTCCCAGAGGGCATCGGCTCCGACCCGGCCGCCTTCGAGCTGATGGGGGAACTCGCCTGGCGGGACGGCACCGTCGACCAGTCCGCCTGGTTCGCCTCCTGGGCCGACCGTCGATACGGCGGCCCCGACGCGCACGCCCGCGCCGCCTGGGACATCCTGCGCCGCACCGCCTACTCCGGCCCGACCGGCGGCCGGGCCAGCGCCCACGACGGCCTCTTCTGCGCCCGCCCGTCGCTGACGGCGACGAGCGCCGGGGTATGGGCGCCGACCGCGCCCCGCTACGACCTCGCCGTCTTCGAACCCGCTCTCGGCGAACTCCTCCGGGTCGCCCCGGCGGGCCGCGCCACCGACGCCTACGGCTTCGACCTCGTCGACACCGCCCGCCAGGCCCTCGTCAACCGCGCCCGCGTCCTCCTCCCCCGGATCAAGTCGGCGTACGACACGAAGGACCGCGTCCTCTTCGGCACCCTGACCGGCCAGTGGCTCGACTGGATGCTGCTGCTCGACGACCTCCTCGCCACCGACCGGCGCTTCCTCCTCGGCCCCTGGCTCGCCGAGGCCCGCCGCGCCGCTCCCACGGACGCGGAGGCCGACCGTCTGGAGGGCGAAGCCCGCACCATCCTCACCACGTGGGGACCCCGGGCCGCCGCCGACGCGGGGACCCTGCACGACTACGCCAACCGCGAGTGGAGCGGCCTGGTCCGCGACTTCTACCTGCCGCGCTGGAAGCGGTACTTCGCGGTCCTCGACGACGCGCTGGCCACGGGCACCACGCCCAAGGCGGTCGACTGGTACCCGGACGAGGAGGCGTGGTGCGCGGACCGCACCCCCTACCCGCAGCGCCCCACGGGCGACCCGCACCGCATCGCGACCCGGGTCTGGGAACGCCTGACGGCAGACCACTGATGACGGCGACGGCCACGGCGGCAGCGACGGCGACGGCGACGGCGGCAGCGACGGCGACGGCGACGGCGACGGGCCGAACGTAAGACACCTCACGGCCCGATTCGCACCCCTCGTGAACGGATGCACAAAGCCTCCGCCTACGATGGCCCCGTGCCAAACGTGACCCGTGCCGACGCCGTCCAGGCGGTGCGCAACCCGCTCGCCTTCATCGCCGAACGCTGGACCCCCGCTCAGCGGACCGTCCAGCGCGCGGCCCTGTCCGCCGTCCTCATGACGGTGGTCATTGTCGTCACCGGCGGCGCGGTGCGCCTGACGGGCTCGGGCCTCGGCTGCCCGACCTGGCCCAAGTGCACCGACCAGTCGCTGACCGCCACGAGCGAGATGGGCTTCCACGGCGCCATCGAGTTCGGCAACCGCATGCTCACCTACGTGCTGTGCGCCGCGGTCGGCTGGGCCATCATCGCCGCCCGCTCGCAGAAGCCGTGGCGCCGGTCGCTGACCCGGCTGGGCTGGACCCAGTTCTGGATCGTCATGGGGAACGCGGTCCTCGGCGGCATCGTCGTCCTGGTCGGCCTCAACCCGTACACGGTCGCGGCCCACTTCATCCTGACCACCGCGCTGCTCACGGTCGCCGTGCTGATGTGGCAGCGCACCCGCGAGGGCGACGCGGAGCCGCGGCCCCTGGTCGGCAAGTCGGTCAAGCAGCTGGTCTGGTTCATGGTCGTGGCGTCGGGCCTGCTCATCGCCATCGGCACGGTCGTGACCGGTGCGGGTCCGCACGCAGGTGACTCCAGTGACGTCAAGCGCATGCCGCTCGACTGGGAGACGGTCACGAAGCTGCACTCGGTCCTGGCCTGGATCGTGGTGACGCTGACCTTCGCCCTCTGGTTCGTCCTCAAGGCGGTCGACGCGCCCAAGGGTCCGCTGCACAGCACCCGCGATCTGTTCCTGATCCTGCTCGCTCAGGGCGTCATCGGCTACGTCCAGTACTTCACCGACCTCCCCGAGGTTCTGGTCGGCCTGCACATGCTGGGCTCGGCACTGGTGTGGATCGGCGTCTTGCGGGTCGTGCTCTCGCTGCGGGAGCGCCCCCAGTCCACCGTGGACGTACCGGCCCAGGCGGACCCGGCGCTCTCGTCGGTCTGACGGCCGGGGCGCCGCCCGCCCGTCACCCGATGCCGGCTCCTCCCCCGGAACGGCCTCTTCACCCAGTACGGCCTCTTCGCTCAGCACGGCCTCTTCATCCGTCACCGCCCCTTGGCCCGCCGGCAAGCGCTCATCCGCGGATGAGCGCTCACTCTTCACGGAGCACCTCCTCCAGCCGGGCCGCGTAGGCACGCGGATGCGTCGTGTTCCCGTTGTGCCCGCCGGGGAACTCCTGCGCCTGCACCCCTCGTATCCGCGCAAGTTCGAGAGAGCACTGCCGGTCGAAGACGCCGGTGGCCGTGGCACGGCCGACCGCGGGCACGATCCGGACGGCGGACCGGGCGACGGCGTCGACGTCCAGCTCCGCCTGGATCACCGCCGTGAACTCCCGCTCGATGAAGAACGCGAAGTTCGCCA
Source organism: Streptomyces sp. KL116D (assembly GCF_030766975.1). Taxonomy (NCBI): domain Bacteria; kingdom Bacillati; phylum Actinomycetota; class Actinomycetes; order Kitasatosporales; family Streptomycetaceae; genus Streptomyces; species Streptomyces sp. KL116D. The sequence continues at coordinate 118,151 of NZ_JASERH010000060.1, forward strand.
CGCGCTGCGCCGTGAGCGGCATCGGGGTGAGGTCCGGCTCGGTCTGCTGCTTCACCGGGTCGATCCCGAGCACCCGCGCCATCTCCGGGAAAGCCGCCTGGAGGCCCCCGTCCCGGTGGACCTGCTGGAGCGCGAGCAGCTCACGCACGTGGTGGGGCCTGCGATCGGCGGGCAGGAACGCGGGTGACACCGGTTCATGGGCGACGAGGGTCGCCAGCTGCTCCGGGTGCCGCACCGCGAGATGCAGCCCGATCGACGCGCCCATGCTGCACCCGAGCATCAGTGCCGGCTCGTCCGTCAGCTCGGCCAGCAGCCGGTGCACGTCATCGGCGTGCTGCGCCATCCTCACCCCGCGCTCCGGGTCGGCGAGCTCGCTGCGGGACAGTCCGCGCCGGTCGTACGTCACCACCGTGTACCGGGCGACGAGCCGGTCGACCAGGTCGACGCTGCGATCCGCGTCCCCTTCTCCGCTCTGCGCGACGAGCAACAGCGGACCGCTCCCCCGGACCTCGTAGTACAGCTTGGCTCCGTCGACGGTGAGAAACATCGAAACCCCCAGGTCAAGTACTCCGAAAGGCATCCGTCGCCCTTCGAACACCTTCACCGTACTCCATCTATTTCGATGCATCAAGATAGATTCATCTTCTCAGATGCATCTACATCGATGTAATATCGCGCCATGGCCCCCGCACCCCACCCTTCACCCGAACCGTCGCCCGAGCCCTCGTCCGAGCCCTGGTCCGCCCCCCGGCGCGACAACACCGCGCCCTCCCTCACCCCCGTCGAGCTGTTCCTCCTCGGCCGGACGCTGATGAAGATCGGCGAGGAGGCGCTGCCGGAGCCCGTCGTCGGGTCAGGCCCGTTCCGTGGCGGCACCCGCGCCGTGCTGGTCGTCCTCAGCGACGTCTACGCGCACGAGAACACCTCGGTCGGCGCGATCGCCGCCCGCACCGGCCTCCCCCAGAGCCAGGTGTCCGGCGCCGTGGCACGGCTGAAGGAGACCGGCTCCGTCGAGACCGCGCCCGACCCGTCCGACGGCAGGCGGCAGTTGATCCGGCAGGCCGCCGCGGTGTCCGAGCGGGTCGCCGAGGTCCGCGGGGCCGGCATCGAAGAGGCGTTGACCGCGGCGCTCGGCGGCGCCGACGCCGACCGGCTGCGGGAGGTCACGGACGCCCTCGCCGTGCTCGCCCGGCACCTCACGCCCGAGGCGGTCAGCCGCCTTCGCCCGTGACGTCGAGTCCGTACACCCGCCGGGCCGTCCCCGCCGCGATCATCCCCGCCACCCGCTGCGCGTCCGCCAGCGACCACGCACCCTCGGCCACCCAACCGCCGAGCACCCGGCCCAGCGCTTCCCGGAACAGCCGCGCCCCCACCACGTGCAGCTCGGGCAGTCCGCGCGCCCCGCTGGAGAAGAGCAGCTTGCCGAACGGGGCCAGTTCGAGGATCTCCGCGAGGACCGCGGCGGCCCGGGCTCCGGTGCGGGCGAGCGCCGGGCCCAGATCGGCGTAGACGTGCGGGAAGACCCCGGCCAGGTGGGCGGCGTGCCGGTGGTAGGGGTAGCCGTGCAGCAGGACGAGGTCGGTGCCGAGCCCGGCCGTGGCGCGCGCGAAGTCCGCGAGGAGCACGGGGTCGGCGCGGTCGATGCCGCCCCGGGCGGCGCTCGACTCCGTCCGCGCCGAGGGGATCCCGTTCCCCGGTTCGCCGAGTCCCGCGTGCAGTTGCAGCGGCCGGCCCGAGGCGACCGCGATCCACAGCACGTGCCGGAGCAGGACGGGGTCGGTCAGCGGACCGCCCACCGGCCGCCCCGCCAGCCACCGCCCCGCCGCTCCCCGCACCTCGCCGGGCCCCGGCGGCTGCGGTGCGAGCGCGAGGCCGTGGCGTACGCCCGCGACCGAGGTGAAGGCGACCGCGCCGACGGCCGCGGCGTGCACCGACTCCGCGAGGTTCGCGAGGAAGGACTCGACGGTCCCCGACGTGTCGGCGACCTGTTCGGCGAGCAGTTCGAGGCGGACGATCTCGTGCGCCTCCGCCTCCGCCGCCGTGGCCATCTCGGCGGGCGAGGTCAGGTCGTCGGGCAGGCCCGTGTCCACGAGGTACGTGGTGATGCCGCTGCCGCGCAGCAGACGGCGGCCCGCTTCCAGTACGCCGAGTTCGCGGCGACGGGCCAGATAGCGGGCGGGCGGGCAGTGCGGTTCCAGGCCGAGCAGCGGCGGGCACCAGCGGCGTACCGCGAATCCGGTCTGGGTGTCGAAGAAGGTGGTGCCGGGGGCGGGCGGTCCCTCGGCCCGGCCGAGGTGGGCCTCGAACGTGCCGAGGCCCAGTTCCGTACGCAGCACCCCATGGCAGTTCTGATCCACCAGGGACGGCGTTTCGATCATCCGGGGCTCCCCGTATATGGACCGTGCTCCTACAGTCCTAACGGGTGAACGGGCGCCTGGTGTTGCTCGACCGACAGTCGTACACCTGCGCCCATCGCCGTGCGCCGGGCAGCCCCGAACGAGCGTGGATCAGCCGCCGAGCTGGATGCCCGCCATCCGCTTCCACTCGTAGGGTCCGGTCTCGACCTTGGCCGCGAAGTCGCCGTCGAAGTCCTCGTGGACGGTGATCCCGGCCTTGTCGACGGCCTTCTGCGCGACCTCGTAGGTGGTGGCCACCAGGTCGCCCCAGCCGCCGTCCTCGCCGACGAGCACGATGCGGGTGCCGCGCTCGCCGATGTACGCGAGCTGTCCCTCGGCGCCGCCGTGCGCCTTGGCGAACGCGCCGATCTGCTTGGCCAGCTTGGCCGCCCGGCGCTCGTCCTTCGCCGCCCGACCGGGCGCCTCAACCACTTGAGTCTCTGCCATGGACAGGATGCTACCGACGAGTAGCCAAACAAGCGATGGGTGGGGCGCGTGGTCTGGGCCACGCGCCCCACCCATCGGGACGATCAGCGAGCGATCAGCGCAGGAACGGGTCCACGGCGACCGCCACGAACAGCAGCGACACATAGGTGATGGACCAGTGGAACAGTCGCATCTCCTTCAGCTTCCCGCCCGTGACCTCGGCCTTGGCGCGGTTCTGCAGACCGTGCGCCTCCCACAGCCAGAAGCCGCCCGCGAGGATCGCGACCACCGTGTAGAACCAGCCGGTGTAGCCCAGCGGCGTCAGCAGCAGCGAGACCACGACCATGACCCAGCTGTAGACGACGATCTGCTTCGCCACCACCTTGTTGGAGGCGATGACCGGAAGCATCGGCACGCCCACGCGCGCGTAGTCGTCCTTCACCTTCATGGACAGCGGCCAGTAGTGCGGCGGCGTCCAGAAGAACATCACGAGGAAGAGGATGACCGGCGCCCAGGACATCGAGTTCGTGACCGACGACCAGCCGATGAGGACCGGCAGACAGCCGGCGATGCCACCCCACACGATGTTCTGCGACGTGCGGCGCTTCAGGATCATCGTGTAGACGACCACATAGAAGAGCAGTGCGCCCAGGGACAACCATGCGGAGAGCCAGTTGACCGCGAAGCCGAACAGCAGCGTGGAGATCACCGCGAGGGAGATGCCGAAGACCAGGCACTCCTTCGGGCTCACCATGCCGGTGACCAGCGGACGCTGCGACGTGCGCTCCATCAGGGCGTCGATGTCGCGGTCGTACCACATGTTCAGCGCGTTGGCGCCGCCCGCGGAGAGGTAGCCGCCGAGGCAGGTGATCAACACCAGCTTCAGGTCCGGCACACCCTGCTCGGCGAGGAACATCACCGGAACCGTGGTGATGAGCAGCAGCTCGATGATTCGCGGCTTGGTCAGCGCCACGAACGCCTTGACTCGGGCCCCGAACGGCCGCTGGCCGCGGCTGCTGCTCGTGCTGCTCGTCCCGAGCGCTCCCGGAGGACGGGATTCGACGGCCGTCACGCACACCCCTGACAGAGACTCCAGCGAGCCCCCGATGCAGACCACTTGATGTGAAGTCCCGGTAAAGGCTCGCGCGTACCACGCCACTGTAGACGTTGCCTATACCTCGCCCTTCGTGGGGGTGGGGTCGTGTTGGGCGGCATGCCGCGAAGGAGGCAACGGGCGCGTTCGCCGGGTCGGCGCGCGCTCCTCCAGATGAGCTTTTGCGTCCCCGGATGAGCCCCCAGATGAGCGGCTCCGTATTCAGGTGACGAACGGCGTCGATCCCTGTCAGGAGGCGGATTCGGCGGAGTCCCGGCAGTCTGGAATGACTCGAAAAAATGCACGTTCTAGCAAGGGTAGGCTCGACAACGGCCGGTGAGACCGACGTCACCGGTATCAACCATGTGGAGAGGAGCCCTGACTCAGGGTGAGCACCAAGCCGACCACCACAGACCTCGAGTGGACCGATGTGGACCAGCGGGCCGTTGACACCGCTCGCGTCCTGGCCGCCGACGCCGTACAGAAGGTCGGTAACGGCCATCCCGGTACGGCCATGAGCCTGGCCCCTGCCGCGTACACCCTCTTCCAGAAGGTGATGCGGCACGACCCGGCGGACGCCGACTGGGTCGGGCGGGACCGTTTCGTCCTGTCCGCCGGTCACTCGTCCCTGACCCTCTACATCCAGCTCTACCTGGCCGGCTTCGGCCTGGAGCTGGACGACCTGAAGGCGTTCCGGACGTGGGGCTCCAAGACCCCCGGGCACCCGGAGTACGGCCACACCACCGGTGTCGAGACCACCACGGGCCCGCTGGGCCAGGGCGTCGCCAACGCCGTGGGCATGGCGATGGCAGCCCGCTACGAGCGCGGTCTGTTCGACCCGGAGGCCCCGCAGGGCACCTCCCCGTTCGACCACTTCGTGTACGCGATCGCCGGTGACGGCTGCCTCCAGGAGGGCATCTCCGCCGAGGCGTCCTCGATGGCCGGGCACCAGCAGCTCGGCAACCTGGTCCTGCTGTGGGACGACAACCACATCTCGATCGAGGGCGACACCGAGACCGCGGTCTCCGAGGACACCTGCAAGCGCTACGAGGCGTACGGCTGGCACGTCCAGCGCGTCGCCCCGAAGCCGGACGGCGACCTCGACCACGAGGCGATCTACAACGCCATCGAGGCGGCCAAGAAGGTCACGGACAAGCCGTCCTTCATCGCGATGCGCTCGATCATCGCCTGGCCCGCCCCGAACGCGCAGAACACCGAGGCCGCGCACGGCTCGGCGCTCGGCGCCGACGAGGTGGCCGCCACCAAGCGCGTGCTCGGCTTCGACCCGGAGCAGTCCTTCGAGGTCTCCGACGAGGTCATCAACCACACCCGCAAGGCTCTCGACCGCGGCGCCCAGGCCAAGGCCGAGTGGGAGAAGTCGTTCCAGGAGTGGCGCACCGCCAACCCGGAGCGCGCCGCCGAGTTCGACCGGATCAACGCGGGCGAGCTGCCGGCCGGCTGGGAGGAGAAGCTCCCCGCCTTCGAGACCGGCAAGGGTGTCGCGACGCGTGCCGCGTCCGGCAAGGTCCTGCAGGCCCTCGGCGCCGTGATCCCCGAGCTGTGGGGCGGCTCCGCCGACCTCGCGGGCTCGAACAACACGACGATCGACAAGACGTCGTCCTTCCTCCCGAAGGGCAACCCGCTGCCGGAGGCCGACCCGTACGGCCGCACGATCCACTTCGGCATCCGCGAGCACTCCATGGCCGCGGAGATGAACGGCATCGCGCTGCACGGCCACACGCGTATCTACGGAGGCACCTTCCTGGTGTTCTCCGACTACATGCGCAACGCCGTGCGCCTGTCGGCCCTGATGCACCTTCCGGTGACGTACGTGTGGACGCACGACTCCGTGGGACTCGGTGAGGACGGCCCGACGCACCAGCCGGTCGAGCACCTGGCGTCGCTGCGCGCGATCCCCGGCCTGAACGTCGTGCGTCCGGCCGACGCCAACGAGACGGCCATCGCCTGGCGCGAGATCCTCAAGCGCGGCAAGAAGGACTACGGCAAGAGCGCCCCGCACGGTCTGGTGCTGACCCGCCAGGGCGTGCCGACGTACGAGGCGAACGAGGACACCGTCAAGGGCGGTTACGTGCTCGTCGAGGCCTCGAAGGCCACGCCGGACCTGATCCTGATCGCCACCGGTTCCGAGGTGCAGCTCGCCGTCGAGGCGCGCGAGACCCTGGAGGCGGAGGGCGTCGCCACGCGCGTGGTGTCCATGCCGTCGGTCGAGTGGTTCGAGGAGCAGGACCAGGGGTACCGGGACAGCATCCTGCCGCCGTCGGTCAAGGCCCGGGTCGCGGTCGAGGCCGGGATCGGTCTGACGTGGCACAAGTACGTCGGGGACGCCGGTCGCATCGTTTCCCTGGAGCACTTCGGTGCTTCGGCGGACGGCAAGGTCCTCTTCCGCGAGTTCGGCTTCACTGCCGAGAACGTGGTGGCCAAGGCCCGGGAATCCCTCGCCGCGGCTCAGCGCTGACGCCCGTACACGACACGTAGGAGATGCAATTTCCATGACAGACGCACTGAAGCGCCTCTCCGAGGAAGGCGTCGCGATCTGGCTGGACGACCTGTCGCGCAAGCGGATCACGTCCGGCAACCTGGCCGAACTGATCGACCAGCAGCACGTCGTGGGCGTCACCACCAACCCGTCGATCTTCCAGAAGGCGATCTCCAGCGGTGACGGTTACGAGCAGCAGCTCACCGACCTCGCCGCCCGCAAGGTCACCGTCGAAGAGGCCATCCGCATGATCACGACGGCGGACGTCCGCGACGCCGCCGACATCCTGCGCCCGGTCTTCGACGCGACCGGCGGCCAGGACGGCCGGGTGTCGATCGAGGTCGACCCGCGGCTCGCCCACAACACGCAGGCCACGGTCGCCGAGGCCAAGCAGCTGGCGTGGCTGGTGGACCGGCCGAACACGCTCATCAAGATCCCGGCGACCAAGGCGGGCCTGCCCGCGATCACCGAGACCATCGGCAAGGGCATCAGCGTGAACGTGACGCTGATCTTCTCGCTCGCGCGCTACCGCGAGGTCATGGACGCGTACCTGGCCGGTCTGGAGAAGGCGAAGGCCGCCGGCCTGGACCTCTCCAAGATCCACTCGGTCGCGTCCTTCTTCGTGTCCCGCGTGGACACCGAGATCGACAAGCGGATCGACGCCCTCGGCACGGACGAGGCCAAGGCCGCGCGCGGCAAGGCCGGTCTGGCCAACGCGCGCCTCGCGTACGAGGCGTTCGAGGAGGTGTTCAGCGGTGACCGCTGGGCCGCCCTCGACAAGGCGCAGGCCAACAAGCAGCGTCCGCTGTGGGCCTCGACCGGCGTGAAGGACAAGGCGTACAAGGACACCCTGTACGTCGACGACCTGGTCGCCCCTGGCACGGTGAACACCATGCCGGAGGCCACGCTGGAGGCGACGGCCGACCACGGCCAGATCACCGGCAACACGATCGCGGGCACGTACGACCAGTCCCGCGCCGAGCTGGAGGCCGTCGAGAAGCTGGGGATCTCGTACGACGAGGTCGTGCAGCTGCTCGAGGACGAGGGCGTCGAGAAGTTCGAGGCGGCCTGGAACGACCTGCTCAAGTCGACCGAGGCGGAGCTCAAGCGCCTCGCCCCCTCGGAGGGCTGATCCCTTGACCGCACACGGAGCGAACCGCAATCCGCTCCGTGACGCCGCAGACCGACGGCTCCCGCGCATCGCGGGGCCGTCGGGTCTGGTGATCTTCGGTGTCACGGGCGATTTGTCGCGTAAAAAGCTGATGCCTGCCGTGTACGACCTCGCCAACCGGGGCCTGCTGCCCCCGGGCTTCTCGCTGATCGGGTTCGCCCGCCGCGAGTGGCAGGACGAGGACTTCGCGCAGGAAGTGCACGACGCGGTCAAGCAGCACGCGCGGACGCCGTTCCGCGAGGAGGTCTGGCAGCAGCTCATCCAGGGCATGCGCTTCGTCCAGGGCAACTTCGACGACGACGACGCGTTCGAGACCCTGAAGTCGACGATCGAGGACCTCGACAAGTCGCAGGGCACGGGCGGGAACTTCGCGTTCTACCTCTCCGTACCCCCCAAGTTCTTCCCGCAGGTCGTGCAGCAGCTCAAGAAGCACGGCCTGGCGGACGCGCCGCAGGGCTCGTGGCGGCGCGCCGTCATCGAGAAGCCCTTCGGTCACGACCTCGCGTCGGCCAAGGACCTGAACGCGATCGTGCACGAGGTGTTCGACCCGGACCAGGTGTTCCGGATCGACCACTACCTGGGCAAGGAGACGGTCCAGAACATCCTGGCGCTGCGCTTCGCGAACCAGATGTTCGAGCCGATCTGGAACCGGTCGTACGTCGACCACGTGCAGATCACGATGGCCGAGGACATCGGCATCGGCGGCCGCGCCGGCTACTACGACGGCATCGGCGCCGCCCGCGACGTCATCCAGAACCACCTCCTCCAGCTGATGGCGCTCACGGCCATGGAGGAGCCCGCCTCCTTCGACGCGGACGCGCTCGTCGCCGAGAAGGCCAAGGTGCTCGGCGCGATCAAGCTGCCGAAGGACCTCGGCAAGGACACGGTGCGCGGCCAGTACGCGGCCGGGTGGCAGGGCGGCGAGAAGGCCGTCGGCTACCTCCAGGAAGACGGGATCGACCCGCAGTCGAAGACCGACACGTACGCGGCCGTCAAGCTGGAGGTGGACAACCGCCGGTGGGCGGGCGTGCCCTTCTACCTGCGGACCGGCAAGCGCCTGGGCCGTCGCGTCACCGAGATCGCCGTCGTCTTCCAGCGCGCCCCGCACTCCCCCTTCGACCACACGGCGACGGAGGAGCTGGGCCAGAACGCGATCGTGATCCGCGTCCAGCCGGACGAGGGCATCACGGTCCGGTTCGGTTCGAAGGTGCCGGGCACGTCGATGGAGATCCGGGACGTCTCGATGGACTTCGCCTACGGCGAGTCCTTCACCGAGTCCAGCCCGGAGGCCTACGAACGGCTCATCCTGGACGTCCTGTTGGGCGACTCGAACCTCTTCCCGCGCACGGAGGAGGTCGAGCTGTCCTGGAAGATCCTCGACCCGATCGAGAACCACTGGGACACGCACGGGAAGCCGGCGCAGTACCCGTCCGGCACGTGGGGGCCCGCCGAGGCGGACGAAATGCTCGCACGAGACGGACGGAGCTGGCGGCGCCCATGAAGATCGACCTTACGGACACCACCTCCAGCAAGATCAACAAGGCGCTGGTCAAGGCCCGCCGCGCCATCGGCACCCCTGCCGTCGGCATGGTGCTCACCCTCGTCATCGTCACCGACGAGGAGAACGCCTACGACGCCCTGAAGGCGGCCAACGAGGCCTCGCGCGAGCACCCCTCGCGCAAGCTCGTCGTCATCAAGCGCGTCTCCCGCTCCCCGCGCGACCGCACGAAGTCGCGGCTCGACGCCGAGGTGCGGGTCGGCGTGGAGGCCGGCACCGGCGAGACCGTGGTGCTGCGCCTGTACGGCGAGGTCATCAACCACGCCCAGTCGGTCGTCCTGCCGCTCCTGCTGCCGGACGCCCCGACGGTGGTCTGGTGGCCCGTGGACGCCCCTCTCGACCCCGCGCAGGACCCGCTGGGCGCCCTGGCCCAGCGCCGCGTCACGGACACGTACGCGGCCGTTCAGCCGGTCCACGAGCTGGAGGCCCGCGCGGCGTCCTACTCGCCCGGCGACACGGACCTGTCCTGGACCCGGATCACGCCATGGCGCTCAATGCTGGCCGCGGCGCTCGACCAGGTCACCTGTGACGTCACCTCCGTCGAGGTCGAGGGCGAGGAGTTCAACCCGAGCTGCGAGCTGCTCGCCATGTGGCTCGCGGACCGCCTCGACGTCCCGGTGAAGCGCTCGCTGTCGTCGGGCCCCGGCCTGACCGGCGTACGCCTGGAGTCCACCTGCGGCCCGATCGTGCTCGACCGGGCCGACGGCACCCTGGCCACGCTCTCCATCCAGGGCCAGCCGGACCGCGCGGTCGCGCTCAAGCGCCGCGAGACGTCCGAGCTGATCGCGGAGGAGCTGCGCCGGCTCGACCCGGACGACACGTACGCCGCCGCGCTGCGGTTCGGCGTGGACCGGCTGGGTGAGTCGGAGGCACAGATGACGGCGCCCGAGCCGGTGGAGTCGGCCGCTCCGACGGCGGCACCCGCCCGGAAGGCGGCCGCGAAGAAGGCGCCGGCCAAGAAGGCCCCCGCGAAGAAGGCTCCGGCCAAGAAGGCGACCACGAAGTGAGCGCAGAACAGTGAGTGCAGACCAGTGAGCGCAGCACCCCAACTCGTCGTCCACCGCGACAAGGAGCTGATGGCGCAGGCGGCCGCGGCCCGACTGATCACCAAGATCGTCGACGCCCAGGCCGCCCGCGGCTACGCCTCCGTGGTCCTCACCGGCGGCCGCAACGGCAACGGCCTGCTGGCGGCCCTGAACGCGGCCCCCGCGCGGGACGCGATCGACTGGGGCCGCCTCGACCTGTGGTGGGGCGACGAGCGGTTCCTGCCGGACGGCGACCCCGAGCGCAACTACACCCAGGCCAGGGAGGCGCTGCTCGACGCGGTGCCGCTCGACCCCGCGCGCGTGCACCCCATGCCCGCGTCGGACGGCCCGTACGAGGCGGACGCCGCGGCCGAGGCGTACGCCGCCGAACTCGCCGCTGCCGCGGGCCCCGAGGACCACGGCCCGGTGCCGACCTTCGACGTCCTGATGCTCGGCGTCGGCCCGGACACGCACGTCGCGTCGCTCTTCCCCGAGCTCCCGGCGGTCCGTGAGACGGAGCGGACGGTCGTCGGCGTGCGTGGCGCGCCCAAGCCCCCGCCCACCCGCGTCACGCTCACGCTCCCGGCGATCCGTGCCGCGCGTGAGGTGTGGCTCCTCGCGGCCGGCGAGGACAAGGCGAAGGCCGCCGCGATCGCCCTGTCGGGCGCGGGCGAGATCCAGGCCCCGGCCGCGGGCGCCTACGGCCGCTCGCGCACGCTGTGGCTGCTCGACTCCGCGGCGGCGTCGCAGCTGCCGCCGGAGCTGTATCCGCCCGCTGTCGCGTGACGCGCATCGCCACCACGCGCGCGTAGGGCCCCGTTCTCCTCAGGGAGGCGGGGCCCTTCCTCATGGATCGTGTGCCGGGCGGCGGTCCTACGCGGGCTGCGGAAGCCGGTAGTCGGACCCGTCCCGCTCCCGTACGAGGATCCCCTCGCTGACGCAGTAGCGGCGCAGGGCGGCGGTGTCGTCGTGGACGGTGTGCAGGGCCTCGTTGATCTCGCGCTCGCTGTAGGTGCGGTCCGTGTCGAAGAGGGTGTCCGTGAGGTGGACGAGGAGTTCGTGCCGCACGGCGGGGCGCACCGGGATCGCCGTCAGCCGGCCGCCGGCGAAGAATCCGGTGAGATGGCGCGGAACTCCCGTGGTGGGCTCGGGAGTCCGGGCCCGGCGGAACACCTCGGGCCCGGCCCGCAGCGACCCGTCCTCGCGCCGCTCGACGAGCCCCGAGGCGATCAGCTTGCCCAGGTGCTTGCGGGCGACCGGGGAGTCGGCCTCGCGCGGTGGCAGGTCGTCCAGCACGATGCGGGCGTACAGCCTGAGTCGTTCGGGGTCGGCGAGTGCCGACATGAGGTGGTCCACGAGGTGCCTCCCGGCGGGGTGACGGACGGACGGGCAGTCTCACCCGCCGGAAGACCCTCGCGCATCCGATTAACGGGCGCGCAGCTCGCGGTACTTGGCGACGAGTGCCTTGGTCGACTCGTCCAGGCCCGGGACGTCGGCGCCTTCGGTGAGGGCGGGTTCGACGCGCTTGGCGAGGACCTTGCCGAGCTCGACGCCCCACTGGTCGAAGGAGTCGATGTTCCAGACCGCGCCCTGGACGAACACCTTGTGTTCGTAGAGCGCGACGAGCTGGCCGAGGACCGACGGGGTCAGTTCCTTCGCCAGGATCGTCGTGGTCGGGTGGTTGCCCTTGAACGTCTTGTGCGGCACCAGCTCCTCGGCGACGCCCTCGGCGCGCACCTCGTCCGGCGTCTTGCCGAACGCGAGCGCCTGGGTCTGCGCGAAGAAGTTGGCCATCAGCAGGTCGTGCTGGGCGACGAGCCCGGGCTGCAGATCGGCGACCGGCTCGGCGAAGCCGATGAAGTCCGCCGGGATCAACTTCGTTCCCTGGTGGATGAGTTGGTAGTAGGCGTGCTGGCCGTTCGTGCCCGGCGTGCCCCACACCACGGGGCCGGTCTGCCAGCCGACCTCCTCGCCGTTGCGCTGCACGTACTTGCCGTTCGACTCCATGTCGAGCTGCTGCAAGTAGGCGGTGAACTTCGACAAGTAGTGGCTGTACGGCAGCACGGCGTGCGACTGGGCGTCGTGGAAGTTGCCGTACCAGATGCCCAGCAGGCCCATCAGGAGCGGCACGTTGGACTCGGCGGGCGCGGTGCGGAAGTGCTCGTCGACGCGGTGGAAGCCGTCGAGCATCTCGCGGAACGCCGCGGGACCGATGGCGATCATCAGGGAGAGGCCGATCGCGGAGTCATACGAATAACGTCCGCCGACCCAGTCCCAGAACTCGAACATGTTGGCCGTGTCGATGCCGAAGTCCGACACCTTCTCGGAGTTCGTCGACAGGGCCACGAAGTGCTTGGCGACGGCTTCCTGACCGGCCCTCAGCTCGGTGAGGAGCCAGTTGCGCGCGGAAGTCGCGTTCGTGATGGTCTCGATGGTGGTGAAGGTCTTGGAGGCGATGACGAACAGCGTCTCGGCGGGGTCCAGGTCCCGTACGGCCTCGTGGAGGTCGGCCCCGTCGACGTTCGACACGAAGCGGACCGTGAGATCGCGGTCGGTGAAGGAACGCAGCACCTCGTAGGCCATCGCCGGACCGAGGTCGGAGCCGCCGATGCCGATGTTGACGACGTTCTTGATGCGCTTGCCGGTGTGACCGGTCCACTCGCCCGAGCGCACCTTGTCGGCGAAGGCCGCCATCTTGTCGAGCACGGCGTGCACACCCGGCACCACGTTCTCGCCGTCGACCTCGATCACGGCGTCGCGCGGGGCGCGCAGCGCCGTGTGCAGCACGGCCCGGCCCTCGGTGGTGTTGATCTTGTCGCCGCGGAACATGGCGTCGCGCAGACCGAAGACGTCGGTCGCGGCGGCCAGCTCGCGCAGCAGCCGGAGCGTCTCGTCCGTGACCAGGTGCTTGGAGTAGTCGAGGTAAAGATCGCCGACCTGCAGCGCATAGCCGGAGCCGCGCGCCGGATCGGCCGCGAACAGCTCCCGGAGGCCCACGCCACCCAGCTGTTCCCGGTGCTTGACGAGCGCCTGCCACTCGGGCGTCTGGGTCAGTGCTACCTGCTTGTCGGACGCGTTCATCTCGACCTTCAGCCTTCTCTCGCACGCGCGTACGGGCCTTGCCCCACTTCCGCCACCCAACCTAGTTGATCAGGGTGAATCGGGCCTTTCGACGCAGCGAATCCCGGGCACGCGAACGGGCCGGGCACTGTCCCAAGTGCCCGGCCCGGCCGGTATGTCAGATCTCGCCCCGCAGTTTCGCGAGCGCCTCGGCGAGGATGGCCTCGCCGTCCGCGTCGCTGCGCCGCTCCCGCACGTACGCGAGGTGCGTCTTGTACGGCTCGGTACGCGGCGGGTCCGGCGGATTGTCCCGGTCCTGCCCGGCCGGGAATCCGCAGCGCGGACAGTCCCAGGTCTCCGGCACCTGCGCGTCGGAGGCGAAGCTCGGCTGCGTCTCGTGCCCGTTCGAGCACCAGAAGGAGATGCGCAGGCGCGGCGCGGACTCGCCACGCTCGGCCTCGCCCATCGGCCCCGCCCCGACCCGACTTCCTCGGATCGCGTTGCCACTTGCCACGGTCGTAACTCCCTGCGTGATGGTGCCGCGAAGCGTGTCGGCGTCTCGCTTCGCCGCGGAGCGCCTCAGTCTACGTAAGGCCCAACGCGCGTCCAGTGATTGGAGTTACATCCCCTCCCCTAGACGCAAGCCCCATGATAGGCCGCGCTGTTGAGCGCGTACCGTACATGGGGCTTTACGTGAGCTATGTGCAGTTGTAACGGGTCGTACCGAAGGCGCGGCGCCCGAAGGTCAGTTGTTGATCTTCATCAGGATGCCGAGCACGACGATGCACGCGAACCAGAGCAGACCGATCACGATCGTGATCCGGTCGAGGTTCCGCTCGGCGACCGAGGAGCCGCCGACGGAGGACTGCATGCCGCCACCGAACATGTCGGAGAGGCCGCCACCCTTTCCCTTGTGCATGAGCACCAGGAGCATCAGCAGCAGGCTGAAGACGATCAGGGCGATCGAGAACCCCATAACCACGGCTGGACCAACTTCCTCGGACTTGTTCGGACGGGGCCGAAGCTCTGGATGGAGCCTCGGCCCCGCAAGGGTACGACGTATCGCCGCTAGCGCATACTCACTGGCCGCGTCACTGCTCGTGGAAGCGGACGATCTTGACGAACTCGTCGGTGTCCAGCGAGGCACCGCCGATGAGGGCGCCGTCGATGTCGGGCTTGGCCATGATCTCCGCGACGTTGCCCGACTTCACCGAGCCGCCGTACTGGATGCGGATCTTGTCGGCGACGTCCTGCGAGTACAGCTCGGCGAGCTTGCCACGGATCGCCGCGCAGACCTCCTGCGCGTCGTCCGAGCCGCACACCTTGCCGGTGCCGATGGCCCACACCGGCTCGTAGGCGATGACGATGGTCTCGGCCTGCTCGGCGGGCAGGTCCTTGAGGCCGCCCTCGACCTGCTCGAGCGTGTGGGAGACGTGGTTGCCCGCCTCGCGGACGTCCAGCTCCTCGCCGACGCAGAGGATCGGGGTCAGGCCGTGCTTGTAGGCGGCCTTCACCTTGGCGTTGACGATCTCGTCGGTCTCGTTGTGGTACTGCCGGCGCTCGGAGTGGCCGATCGCGACGTACGTGCACTTGAGCTTCGAGAGCATCGGGCCCGAGATCTCACCGGTGTACGCACCGGAGTCGTGCGCCGAGATGTCCTGGGCGCCGTACTTGATCTTGAGCTTGTCGCCGTCGACCAGCGTCTGCACCGAGCGCAGGTCGGTGAACGGCGGCAGGACGGCGACCTCGACGGCCTCGTAGTCCTTGTCCGCGAGGGCGAAGGCGAGCTTCTGGACGTGCGCGATGGCCTCGAGGTGGTTGAGGTTCATCTTCCAGTTGCCCGCCATCAGCGGCGTGCGGCCCTGTACAGGAGCGGTCATGCGGGGTCAGTCCTCCAGTGCGGCGAGACCGGGCAGCGTCTTGCCCTCGAGGTACTCGAGGGAGGCGCCGCCGCCGGTCGAGATGTGGCCGAATGCCTTCTCGTCGAAGCCCAGCGTACGGACCGCCGCGGCGGAGTCTCCGCCACCCACCACGGTGAACGCCGAAGAGTCGATGAGGGCCTGGGCGACCGCCTTGGTGCCCTCGGCGTAGTCGGGGTGCTCGAAGACGCCCATGGGGCCGTTCCAGAAGACGGTGGCGGCGTCGGCGAGCTTCGAGGCGTACAGCTTGCGGGTCTCCGGACCGATGTCCAGACCTTCCTGGTCGGCCGGGATGGCGTCCGCGGCGACGGTGGAGGGATTGGCCGGGGCCTTCGTCTTCAGGTCGGGGAACTCCGTGGAGACCAGGACGTCGACCGGCAGCACGATCTCCACGCCGTTCTTCTCGGCGCGCTCCATGTACTCGGTGACGGCCGGCAGCTGGTCCTCCTGGAGCAGCGAGATGCCGACCTCGTAGCCCTTGGCCTTGAGGAACGTGTACGCCATGCCGCCACCGATGAGGAGGCGGTCGGCCTTGCCGAGCAGCTGGTCGATGACGGCCAGCTTGTCGGAGACCTTGGCGCCGCCGAGCGCGACCACGTAGGGGCGCTTGACGTCCTCCGTGAGCTTCTTCAGGACGCCGACCTCGGTGGCGATGAGGAAGCCGGCGTAGTGCGGCAGCCGGGCCGGAAGGTCGTACACGGAAGCGTGCTTGCGGTGCACCGCGCCGAAACCGTCGCCTACGTAGACGTCGGCCAGGGCGGCGAGCTGGTCGGCGAACTCGCCGCGCTCGGTGTCGTCCTTGCTCGTCTCCCCCGCGTTGAAGCGCAGGTTCTCGATGACGGCGACCTGGCCGGGCTCCAGACCGTCCACGGCGTCGTGGGCGGCGGGGCCGACCGTGTCCTGGGCGAACGCGACCGGCTTGCCGAGGAGCTCGGCGAGGCGCTCGGCGGCGGGCAGGAGCGAGAACGCCGGGTCCGGGGCGCCCTTGGGGCGGCCCAGGTGGGAGGCGACGACCACCTTGGCGCCCGCGTCGGCGAGGGCCTTGACGGTGGGCAGGACGGCGCGGATGCGGCCGTCGTCGGTGATCAGGCCATCGGCCAACGGCACGTTGAGGTCGGCGCGGACGAACACCCGCTTGCCGTCGACCCCTTCGGCGAGAAGTTCCTCGATGGTCTTCATGAACTGGACTCCTTGAGAGGGCTTTGAGGCTGACGCGCGAAGGGCCCGGACGGCGCGCGGCGTCGCGCGGGTCCGGACCCTTCGCTCACATCTAAGTGCCTTGCTGCTCTAAGAACCTTAGAGCTGACCACCGACGAAGACCGTCAGGTCCACGAGGCGGTTGGAGTAGCCCCACTCGTTGTCGTACCAGCCGAGGATCTTCACCGTCTTGCCTTCCTGAACCATCGTCAGGGAGGAGTCGAAGGTGCAGGAGGCCGGGTCGCTCACGATGTCCGAGGACACGATCGGGTCCTCGGTGTAGAAGAGGATGCCCTTCAGGTCGCCGTCGTCGGCGGCCTTCTTGAACGCGGCGTTGACCTCGTCCTTGGTGACCTCGCGCTGCAGGTCGACGACCAGGTCGGTGGCCGAACCGGTCGGGACCGGGACGCGCATCGCGATGCCGTCGAGCTTGCCCTTGAGCTGCGGCAGGACCAGGGCGGTGGCCTTGGCGGCACCCGTCGTGGTCGGGATGATGTTCTCCGCGGCGGCGCGGGCGCGACGCAGGTCCTTGTGCGGGAAGTCCAGGATGCGCTGGTCGTTCGTGTACGCGTGGACCGTCGTCATGAGGCCCTTGACGATGCCGAAGTTCTCGTCGAGAACCTTGGCCATCGGCGCCACACAGTTGGTGGTGCAGGACGCGTTCGAGATGACGTGGTGGTTCGCCGGCTCGTACTTGTCCTGGTTGACGCCCATCACGATGGTGATGTCCTCGTCGGAGGCCGGAGCCGAGATGAGGACCTTCTTGGCGCCGCCCGCGATGTGCTTCTCGGCGTCGGCCTTCTTGGTGAAGATGCCGGTCGACTCGATGACGATGTCGACGCCCAGCTCGCCCCACGGAATGTCGGCGGGGTTGCGCTCGGACAGCACCTTGATGGTGTGGCCGTCGACGGTGATGGTGTCCTCGGTGTGCGACACCTCGGCCTTGAGGCGGCCCAGGATGGTGTCGTACTTCAGGAGGTGTGCGGTGGTCGCGGTGTCACCAAGGTCGTTGACAGCCACGATCTCGATGTCTGCACCCTGCTCCAGCAGCGCGCGGAAGTAGTTACGACCGATGCGGCCAAAGCCGTTGATGCCTACGCGGATCGTCACGAACCGATCTCCTCGTTGGTACGCCGGGTTTCGACGCCGGCGAGATTTATTGGGATGTCCCCGACCGCCTCCGACCCTACCTCCCATAAGGGCTTGGGGTGACATCGAGCGGCTCTATGCAGGGCACAGCGGCCCGTACTCGCCAGTAACGTACGGGCCGCCGCATATTTCTCCGGTATTTCAGACCTGATTAGTCGCTAATTGAGCGCAGGGCCTTTCGGATGAGCGCATTTCGGTCCGCGGTTCCGGTGACGTGTTCCAGACCGAATCCGAGGAGAACGGTGTCCGGAGTGCTGACCGCGCCGTAGGTCGTGAACAGGTCCTGGGCGCGCGCCCAGTCCTTGACGGCGGGCGGGCTCCCCGCTGGCGGTCCGGGGACCGTCCAGACGCCCAGGGACGTCTCGAAGCCCTCGGTCTCGGTCGCCTGTCCCCCGATGACCACGGAGGCGTTGTCGGCGCGCACGCCCTCGCCGCCGGTGCCGGGGTCGGAGACGTAGGCGAGGGACACCTCGACGGACCTGCCCGCGTAGGCGCTCAGGTCGTACGTCACCGTCTTCCAGTCGTCCGAGGAGCCGGTGAGGCTGTTCCAGGCCCCGGAGGTCCCGGTGTTCCCGCAGGCGGCGCCGTCCGGCGTCAGATAGCGGGTGAGCGCCGGGTGGTCCTGGACGAAGAAGCCGGCCTCGCACTCGGTGGGCACCTTGTTCGACGTCAGGCCGTCCCGGTCCGGCAGGGTCGTCCAGTCCTCCGCGCCGGCCGTGTGGGCTTCGAGGATGACGTGGTCGTAGCCCTGCTCGGTGTCCCAGAGGAGCTGCATCCGCAAGGACGGCTGCTGCGCCGCGGTGACGCCGGTGAGGTCGATGGTGCGGGTCAGACGCTTGTAGGCGTCGTCCGTGTGGACGGCGGCGGCCATGCCCGCGCCTTCGTACTGGCCCGCTCCCGCGCTCTTGAACTGCGGCAGGGTGGCCGAGGTGGCCTCGTACAGACCGGCGCCGTTCAGCGGGTTGCCGGGGGCGTCGCCGAGCGCGGCCGCGATGCCGTCGAGGGCGCCGGAGCCGTCGAAGCGGGTCGCCACCGGGGCGGCCGTGCGGGAGTAGGCGCCCAGGTAGTACTGACTGAAGTCGTTCGTCGTGGTGTCGCCGATGGCGACGGAGCCACCCGCCTTCTCACCGGCCTCGACGAGCTTGCCGCCCTCGTTCAGGTTGTCGCGCAGGGCCAGCTGCGTGGCCAGGCCGGGGCGGTCGGCGCTCGTGTAGTGGACGACCGCCTTGAAGTGGTCCAGGACGCCCAGGGCGTCGGGTGCGCCCTGCTGGGCGACGTTCCAGACGGAGGCGCTGCGCCCGGCTGCCTTGAGCGCGTCTACGTAGGCGGCCGTTTGCGTCCCTGCGGCGTCGTTTTCCGCGACGACAAGAGTGTCGCCCTTCGGGCGGGCCGCGACGGTGTACGTGAAGTGCTCACTACTGGTGCGCTTTCCGGATTTCGTGCGTCCGGTGAACCACACGTCCACCTTGTCGCCCACATCGGCGTCCTCGACCTTCGCCCTATAGGCGTCGAAGTGGAGATTGTCGTCGCCTCCGTAGGTCTCGCCGCCCTTCCAGGCCCGCAATTCCTCGTCGTGCGAACGGCCGCCATTGATGCGGTAGTTCAGCTCCTTGTCGCGTACCGACTTACGTACGACGACGGATACTTCCTGGTCACCACCGCGCGCGTACGAAGTGCTGAACTTCGCCGGGGTGAAGTCGGGGGCCTCCAGGCCGACCGAGGACGAGGGCTGGTCGGGGTGGGACGCGGTCTCCGCGACGGAGAGGGCGAAGGGGACGTTCTTCGCGAACTCGGCCTGGATGAGCTTCTCGTCGTCCGGGAACGTGAAGATCGACGCGCAGTCCTGGGGCCGCCACGCATCGTTCGGGTCGACGTTCGAGGCGGTCTGGCAGGTGCTCATCTCGGGGGTGAACATCGAGACGCCGTTCACGTTGCCGGCGTGCCCGTCGGCCTCGCCGTTCGTCGTGTACAGCTCCGAGGAGACCTGCGGGTGGTAGCCGGGGATCGCGGAGTTCTCCGGGGTGCCGGCGAGCGCCTCGTAGAGGACGTCGTCCGGGGTCGGAGTGGCGACCTGCCAGCCCACTCCGTAGAGGAGGAGTTCGGCCGCGGAGTGGTAGTTGATGGCGTAGTCGAAGCCGACGCGCTTCTCGAAGGCGTCGACGGCCCTGGTCTCCGGCTCGGAGTTCGGGCTCGCGCCGCGGTAGGTCTGATTGGCGGGGCTCGGGGACGAGCCCTCGTCGTCGTAGCCCCACTTGTAGGCGAAGTTGCGGTTGAGGTCGACGCCGTCGGCGTTGGTGTACTTGCCGTCGCCGTTGTTGTCGCGCATGTTCTTGCGCCACTGGCGGTTGGCCTCGTCCTTGAACGTCCAGTCGTAGCCGTCGGGGTTGGCGGAGAGGACGAACCACAGCTCCGTGGAGTCGACGAGCTTCTTGATGCGTGCGTCCTTGGCGTAGTTGTCCACGTAGTGGCGCATCAGGCGGCGGGTCATCTCCGGGGTGATCCACTCGCGCGCGTGCTGGTTCGACATGTAGAGCACGGAGGGCTTCGCGCCGTCCTTGACCTTCTTGGCGCCCTTGCTCACCTTGATCGCGAGGATGTCCTGGCCCTGGAGCGTCTTGCCGATGGAGACGACCTTGGTGAGGTCGGGGTGCTCCTGCCCGGTGCGGAGCACCTCCTCCTGGAGGTTGCCCTTTCCGCTGTAGGGGCGGAAGACCCCGTCCCCCGCGGCTTCCACGCGGGCCTCGGCCTTGGCGGTCAGCCGGTGCTCGGTGAGCTTCACGCCCTCCTTGCGCAGTGCGGCGGCCTGTCGGTCGGTGAGGTAGACCTCGACCTCCGCGGTGCCCTTCTCGGGTGCCTGCTCGCTGAGTTCATGGGCGTCCTGGCCCGCCTGGAGGAGCAGGGGCACCTGCTCCTTCGTCACGTCGGCGCGGAACACCTTGACGGCGTCCGCGCCGGGGTCGTCGCTCGCCGAGCTCCTCTTGGTGGACCCTCCGCCGTCCGCCTGGGCGACGGGCGCGATGACCGCCCCTCCCAGCCCCAGGACAAGTGCTCCGACAGCGAGGACCGATCTCGCTCTTCGTCTCATGAGCCCCCCTTGCGGTTGTCTGTCGCGGTTGTGGCGTGATGCCGCAGTAGCGAACTGGCGCCAGACTCGTGACAGTTCATGGTCAAGTCAAGGGGGCCTCAAGTCTCCTTCGCGGATACGGAAAAGCCGGTGGCGGCGCCCCGTACGGGCGCCGCCACCGGCGTGTCGGCCTGTCGGCGGTGTCAGCCCGCCAGGTTGTCCGCCATCTCCTCGGCCAGGTCCTCCGTGAGGTTCGACTCCGTGCCCGGGATGCCGAGGTCCTGCGCCCGCTTGTCCGCCATGGCGAGCAGCCGGCGGATACGGCCCGCGACGGCGTCCTTGGTCAGCGGCGGGTCGGCGAGCGCGCCCAGCTCCTCCAGGGAGGCCTGCTTGTGCTCCATGCGCAGCCGGCCGGCCGCGGCGAGGTGCTCGGGCACCTCGTCGGCGAGGATCTCCAGGGCGCGCTGCACGCGGGCGCCGGCGGCGACGGCCGCGCGGGCCGAACGGCGCAGGTTCGCGTCGTCGAAGTTGGCGAGACGGTTGGCGGTGGCGCGGACCTCGCGGCGCATCCGCCGCTCCTCCCAGGCCAGCACCGATTCGTGTGCGCCCATCCGGGTGAGCAGGGCGCCGATCGCGTCGCCGTCCCGGACGACCACGCGGTCCACACCGCGCACCTCACGGGCCTTCGCGGCGATCGAGAGCCGTCGTGCGGCGCCGACCAGGGCGAGCGCGGCCTCCGGGCCCGGGCAGGTCACCTCCAGGGAGCTGGAGCGGCCCGGCTCGGTGAGCGAGCCGTGCGCCAGGAACGCGCCGCGCCAGGCCGCCTCGGCGTCGCAGGTGGCCCCCGAGACCACCTGCGGCGGAAGACCCCGGATCGGGCGGCCCCGGCCGTCCACCAGGCCCGTCTGCCGGGCCAGCTGGTCGCCGCCCGCGACGACCCGTACGACGAAACGCGAGCCGCGGCGCAGTCCGCCGGGCGCCATCACGATCAGCTCCGAGCTGTGCCCGAAGATCTCGAGGATGTCCCGCTTGAGCCGCCGGGCGGCCATCGCGGTGTCCAGCTCCGCCTCGATCACGATGCGGCCGCTCACCAGGTGAAGGCCGCCCGCAAACCGCAGAATGGCCGAGACCTCGGCCTTTCTGCAGCAGGTCCGGGTGACGGGGAGCCGGGAGATTTCGTCCTTCACCGCTGCCGTCATCGCCATGGGCCGATCCTTCCATGCATCCGAAAAATACGGTCGTACGCGGCGGCCAACAGCTCCGGATCGTGCCTCGGAGTTCCGTCGGGCCTGGCCACCGGCGCCAGCTCGACCGCGGCACCGAAACGCTCCTTGGCAGCGTCGGTGAGCTCTTCGCGGTCGGGCACGGCGGCCTCGTCGGCCAGCACCACGTCCAGGGCGAGTTTAGGGGCGTGTCGTCCCAAAACCTCCAAATGACGCTGCGGTGAGAACCCTTCGGTTTCTCCGGGTTGCGGAGCGAGGTTGAGCGAGAGGACCCGGCGGGCCTTCGTCTCGACGAGCGCGTCGAGCAGTTCGGGGACCAGCAGGTGCGGGATCACGGACGAGAACCAGGAGCCCGGGCCGAGCACCACCCAGTCCGCGTCGAGCACCGCGGCGACCGCCTCGGGGACGGCCGGCGGGTCGTGCGGCACCAGGTGCACGGACTGCACCTCGCCGGGGGTGAGGGCCACGGTGGCCTGGCCCCGCACCGTGTCGATGTCGTTCGGCCGGTCCGGGTCGTGGCCCTTGACCAGGGCCTGCAGCTCCAGCGGGACCGCGGACATGGGCAGCACGCGCCCGTGCGCGCCGAGCAGCTTGCCGACCAGGTCCAGGGCCTGCACGTGATCGCCGAGCTGCTCCCACAGGGCGACGATCAGGAGGTTGCCGACCGCGTGCCCGTTCATCTCGCCCGGGGACTGGAACCGGTGCTGGATGACGCGGGACCAGGTCTGGCCCCAGTCGTCGTCGCCGCACAGCGCCGCGAGGGCCTTGCGGAGGTCGCCGGGCGGCAGCACGCCCAGCTCGTCCCGGAGCCGCCCGCTGGAGCCGCCGTCGTCGGCGACCGTGACGACGGCCGTGAGGTCGCCCGTGATGCGGCGCAGCGCGGCCAGGGACGCCGACAGGCCCATGCCGCCGCCGAGGGCGACGACCTTCGGGGTGGTGCCCTTGCGGAGCCTGGGCGGTGAGCTCCTGCGGCCAATCCTGCTGGTGAGCCGCAGCGTACGTCCCGTCATTCGCGACCCATGTCCCGGTGCACGACCACGGTCTCCACGCCCTGGGCGGCCAGCCGGGCGGCGAGCTTCTCCGACGTGGCCACGGAGCGGTGCTTGCCGCCGGTGCAGCCGACGGCGATGGTCACGTACCGCTTGCCCTCGCGGCGGTAGCCGGCCGCGATGAGCTGGAGCAGCTCGGTGTAGCGGTCGAGGAACTCCTTGGCGCCGGGCTGCGAGAAGACGTAGTTCGACACCTCCTCGTTGAGACCGGTGAAGGGGCGCAGCTCGGGGACCCAGTGCGGGTTCGGCAGGAAACGCATGTCGACGACGAGGTCGGCGTCGACCGGCAGGCCGTACTTGAAGCCGAACGACATGACGGTGGCCCGCAGCTCGGGCTCCTCCTCGCCCGCGAACTGGGCGTCCATCTTGGCGCGCAGCTCGTGCACGTTCAGGCTGGAGGTGTCGATGACCAGGTCCGCGTCGCCGCGCAGCTCACGCAGGAGCTCACGCTCCGCTGCGATGCCGTCGACGATGCGGCCGTCGCCCTGGAGGGGGTGCGGGCGGCGCACCGACTCGAAGCGGCGCACCAGGGCCTCGTCGGAGGACTCCAGGAAGACGATGCGCCGGGTGACGTGCTTGGACTCCAGGTCCGCGAGGGACTCCCGGAGGTTGTCGAAGAAGCGGCGGCCTCGGACGTCGACGACGACCGCGATCCGCGCCACGTTGCCCTGTGAGCGGGCGCCGAGCTCCACCATGGTGGGGATCAGGGCGGGCGGCAGGTTGTCGACGACGAACCAGCCGAGGTCCTCCAGACACTTCGCTGCCGTGGACCGGCCGGCGCCCGACATCCCGGAGATGATCACCAACTCGGGGATGGCGGCGTCCGGGACGACCGCGGTCTCGACGTTCGCCCCTGGGGCTGCGCCCGTGCTCACCTGTTCTCCGTGCTCTGGTTGCGGCTGTTCCTGCGGTGCGGGGTCCTGTGCCGTGCCGCTGGTGGGTTCGTCGTGCTCGCTCATGGCTCCTGCCCCCGTCGTTCTTCCGAGGCGCCCGCGGTGACGGACTCCTCGCCGGACGGCGCGTCCGTCGCGCCGTCCGCAGTGTCCTCTTCGTCTTCCATGATCTCTCCGGTGGCCGTGTTCACGGCGGGCGCCACCGGTGCCGCCTGCGCGAAGGCCGCCAGGATCGTCTCTGCCGTCTTGCGTCCTATGCCGGGAACCTCGCAGATCTGGTCGATTGTGGCGGACCGTAGCCGCTTCACCGAACCGAAGTGCTTGATCAGGGCCTGCTTGCGCGCGTCGCCCAGCCCTTGTACGTCGTCCAGAGGGCCCGCCCTGAAGCGCTTGGCCCGCTTGGCCCGCTGGTAGGTGATGGCGAAGCGGTGAGCCTCGTCACGGACGCGCTGGAGGAGGTAGAGCCCCTCGCTGGTGCGCGGCAGGATCACCGGGTCGTCCTCGTCCGGCACCCAGACCTCTTCGAGGCGCTTGGCCAGTCCGCAGACCGCGATGTCCTCGATGCCCAGCTCATCGAGGGCCCGCTTGGCTGCCGCGACCTGCGGCTGCCCGCCGTCCACCACGACGAGCTGCGGCGGGTACGCGAACCTCTTGGGGCGCCCGTCGTCCTCGGTGAGGCGGGACTCCACGGGGTTCTCGTCGTCGTCCAGCTCCGCGTCGGACCACTCGCCGGACTTCTCCTGCGCCGCCAGGTACCGCTTGAAGCGGCGGGTGATCACCTCGTGCATGGACCGGACGTCGTCCTGGCCCTCGAAGCCCTTGATCTGGAAGCGGCGGTACTCGCTCTTGCGGGCGAGCCCGTCCTCGAAGACCACCATGGAGGCCACGACGTCGTCGCCCTGGAGGTGCGAGATGTCGTAGCACTCGATGCGCAGCGGTGCGCTGTCCAGGTCGAGGGCCTCGGCGATCTCCTCCAGCGCGCGGGAGCGGGTGGTGAGGTCGGAGGCGCGCTTCGTCTTGTGGAGGGCCAGTGCCTGCAGTGCGTTCCGGTGGACGGTCTCCATGAGGGCCTTCTTGTCGCCCCGCTGCGGGATGCGCAACGACACGTTCGCACCGCGGCGCTCGGTCAGCCAGGCCTGGATCGGCTCCACCGGATCGGGCAGCGCGGGGACGAGGACCTCCTTGGGGACGGCGTCGCCCCGCTCCTCGCCGTAGAGCTGCTGGAGGGCGTGCTCGACGAGGTCACCGCTGGTGACGGCCTCGACCTTGTCGGTGACCCAGCCGCGCTGGCCCCTGACGCGTCCGCCGCGCACGTGGAAGATCTGGACCGCGGCCTCCAGCTCGTCCTCGGCGAGGGCGATGAGGTCGGCGTCCGTGGCGTCCGCGAGGACGACGGCGCTCTTCTCCATCGCCTTCCTCAAGGCCTCGATGTCGTCCCGCAGGCGGGCGGCGCGCTCGTACTCCATCTCCTCCGCGGCCGCCGTCATGTCCTTCTCCAGGCGGCGGAGGTACGTGCCCGTGCGGCCGGCCATGAAGTCGCAGAACTCCTCGGCCAGTTCGTGGTGCTCCTCCGGGGTGACCCGGCCCACGCAGGGGGCCGAGCACTTGCCGATGTAGCCGAGCAGGCACGGGCGTCCGGTGCGCGCCGCGTTCTTGAAGACCCCCGCCGAGCAGGTGCGTACGGGGAACACCCGCAGGAGCAGGTCCACCGTGTCGCGGATCGCCCACGCGTGCCCGTAGGGACCGAAGTAGCGGACGCCCTTCTTCTTCTGGCCGCGCATCACCTGGACGCGGGGAAACTCCTCGTTCATGGTCACCGCGAGGTACGGGTAGCTCTTGTCGTCGCGGTATTTGACGTTGAACCGGGGGTCGTACTCCTTGATCCAGGAGTACTCCAGCTGCAGCGCCTCGACCTCCGTGGACACCACCGTCCACTCCACGGACGCGGCCGTGGTCACCATCGTGCGGGTGCGGGGGTGCAGGTTCGCCAGGTCCTGGAAGTAGTTCGCCAGGCGCTGGCGCAGGCTTTTCGCCTTCCCGACGTAGATCACCCGGCGGTGCTCGTCGCGGAACCTGTACACCCCCGGGGTGTCGGGAATCTGTCCCGGCTTGGGGCGGTAGCTGGAGGGGTCGGCCATGTCAGACACCCTACTTGCGGGGTGTGACAGTTCGGGGTGCCCGGCGGGGGCGGGCCCGGCACCCCGAACGGCCGGGCCGCTCAGTCCGTGCGGCGCGACCGGGCGCGGCGCACGGCGATCCCGCTCAGGCCAAGGGCCACCAGCGCGCCGGCTCCCGCCACGGCGGACGCGACCGTCATCGGCGTCCGCGCCTCGTCGGGAACCGTTCCGTACCCGCCGGCCTCGCCCTTCTGTGCGTAGGTGGAGCCCGGCAGCTTGTCCCCGTAGGCGCGGGCGACGCGGGCCCGGTACGCCGACAGCGGGACCCCTCCCTCGCCCACGGCCTTGACCGCGTCCGCGTCGAGCGGCACCACGCGCGCGTGCCCGGCCACGTACCAGGCGTTGATCTGCGGCTCCTGGAAGACGGTGCCGCCGGGCATCCTGGCCTGCCCCAGGCGGGCGTACCTGATCTCGTCGTCCCCGGAGGCGATGTTGACCACCTTCCAGGAACCCTGCCGCTCGACGGTCCACAGGGACGCCTGCTGCCCGTCGGACGCCACCGCCTTGGAGGCGAGGAATTCCAAGTCGGCTATGTCCGCGCCCTTCTTGCCTGCCACGAAGTCGCGCGACAGGTAGTAGACGGGTACGGCTTGTGTGCCCTCCACGCGGGGTGCCGCGGCCGATGCGGCGAGCGCGCCGTCCCGGGCGAAGAAGCGGGCGAGGGTGTCCAGCGTCCGCGGCGACTCCGCCGCGTCGTGCGCCGCCACGCGCGCGTGGTCCGGTACGGGGGTGGGCGCCGCGCTCGCGTGCGGGGCCGCGAGTCCGAGCAGGAGGGCCGCGCCGGTTCCGGCGAGCAGCGGGGCAGCGATCCGTCGTCGCATCGTGTTCACGCCCCGATCCGGTAGAGCGAGTGGGTCCAGGAGAACGAGTTGTTGCTGATGTACCAGTCGTGGGAGGCCCAGTTGTACCGGCTGTCGGACGGCCAGGGGTCGCCCCAGTAGACCCAGCTGTTCGCGTCGTCGTAGCCGTACAGGACGTGCATGTGGCCGCCGCCGCTCGACCACTGGATGCGGGTCTCGACGGGACGGTTCGCGTCGATCTCGGTCTGC
This sequence comes from Streptomyces sp. KL116D, assembly GCF_030766975.1. Lineage (NCBI taxonomy): Bacteria > Bacillati > Actinomycetota > Actinomycetes > Kitasatosporales > Streptomycetaceae > Streptomyces > Streptomyces sp. KL116D. Next base: position 145,097 of record NZ_JASERH010000060.1, read on the forward strand.
ACGGTGGAGTAGCGCAGCCAGCCGGTCACGTACGAGCCGGGGGCGATACCCGCCCAGTACAGCCCGTCCTGCACATTGCCCAGTGTGGCTTGGTAGTTGGGGCAGTCGGAGCCCTGGGCGCGGCCGAAGGCGGCGTTGCAGAACTGGTTCTGGGAGTAGTTCCGGCCGAACCAGGTCGCGATGGTGTTGCCGCTCGCGGCCCAGCACCAGTTCGTCTTCTGCTGCGCCTGCATGGTGATGTTCAGGCGTTTGGCGGCGAGAGCCGAGGAGTCCGCCGTGGCTGGGGCGGCCGTGGCGGCGGTGGCTGTGGGCAGGGCGAGGGACGCGGCCACCGCGGCCGTGAGGGCGGTCAGACGCAGGCGTCTGCGGCGCGTGGCGCCTGTTCGGGATCGGATGGTCGATGTGCGCATCGCGGTCCTCCCTGATCGGGTGTGGGGTGGAGGAGCGCGTCCGGACGCTTTGGCGAGCATCGAGTCTTGTCGAGTGCAGGTCAACACGCTTCAATGCCGGGTGACTTGGTGCGGTGAATGACGTCGTACGGATGTGAACAACTCACGTCCACCAACCAGCCGCACCACTCCGACCGGCGCGAACGGCCCGGCACGGCACTGTGAATGTTCACAGCGGCGGCCCGTCGGCCCGGCGCGCAGAAGCGGGAGACCCGGATGCGGCTCGGCGAACGGCAGATGGAAGCGGAACGGACACCGACCCTGGAGACGGCCCTGCGAACCGGCCCCTTCCACGTCGCGCTGCGGGCCGCGATCGCCGCACGGAGACTTCCGCTGCACCGGGTGCAGCACCATCTGTCGCGCCAGGGCATCAAAGTCGGCGTGACGAGCCTGAGTTACTGGCAGCAGGGCGCACGACGGCCACAGCGCAACGAGTCGATGCGGGCCGTGCGCGCCCTGGAGGACATCCTCGAACTGCCCGAGGAATCACTGATCCGACTGCTCGGTCACCACGAGGCCCCGAGCTCCTCCCAGCGACCGGCAGCGCGCTCGTACCGCTCCCTCGTCGAGGCGTCCGGCGTACTGGAACAGCTGCTCACGGAGCTGAAGTCACCGCTGGACGGCGGACTCCACACCGTCGGGCACGTCGAACGGGTACGGATCGGGATGCACAGAGAACTGCTCGGCAGAGATTCGCAGCACATAGTGCGAGCCCATCGCGATGGTGTGGACCGCTATGTGGCCATCTACCACGGTGACCCGGGATGCTCGCCGAAAGACGTGGCGGTTCATGCCATGGAGAACTGCCGTACAGGAAGGATCCGTTGGGACGTCGGCACGGGCGTCCTGGTGGCGGAGCTGCTCTTCGACGCACGGTTGCGGGCCGGCGACACCCATCTGTTCCGCTACGGCTTCGAGGACGGCACGGCCGGGGCCTCGACCGAGTACGTCCGCGGGTTCAGCTTCGCGGGCGGCCAGTACACGCTCCAGGTCCGGTTCGCGGACGACGCGCTGCCCGTACGCTGCCACCGCTTCACCCAGCAGTCGACGGCGGCCCCGCGCCGCGGACGCCAGGAGCTGACGCTGAGCGGTCACCACCGGTCGGTGCACGTGGTGGAGCCGCAGGTGCGGGCGGGGCTGCTGGGGATCGGGTGGGACTGGGACTAGGCCGGCGCCGCCGTTGGCGGGTAACAATCGCTGGCCGCCGCCAGGCCATCGGTCACTAGGCCACCTGTCACCAGGGGACGGCCACCGGAGCGTCAGGGCGGGGCGCCGGGGCTAACCCTTCGGGCCTGCGACGATCTTGCCGCCCTCGACCTTCACGGACAGTTCCTCCAGCGGCACGGTCGCCGGCTCGTGCAGCACCTTGCCGGTCGTGGCGTCGAACTTGCTGCCGTGGCAGTTGCAGGTCAGTTCGGTGCCCTTGAGCATGCCGATCGGGCAGCCCGCGTGCGTGCAGATGGTGCTGAAGGCCCGGTAGTCGCCGCCCTTCGTGCGGCTGACCACGACGTGCTCGTCCTTGTAGAGCTTCGCGCCGCCTTCAGGCACCTCGTCGGCCTTGCCCAGATCGACCGGTGCCGTGGGTGCCGCGGCCGCCCCGCCGTCGGAGCCGGTGGAGCAGGCGGTCAGGCCGATACCGGCCGTCCCCGCGACGGCGACGCCGCGCAGGGCGGTGCGGCGGGAGATGCGGGAAGGGGGCGTGCCGGACATCTGGACTCCACAGGTGCGCTGAGCGGCGGAAACTTGGAACAGCGGAACAGGGTTCGACCGGGCCGAGCCGGTTGAACCCGTCGACCCCGTCGAACCGGTTGAACCAGTTGAACCCGGTTGGACTGGGTGACAGATCAGACGATACCGGCGGGGAATCGGGCACTTCGTGGGGCCCCTGGGGATCGGCGGGGCGCGGCAGGGCCAGCACCCTGGCAACCGGTGGGGCGTCGCGGGGCCACGATTCCAGGAACCGGTGGGGCTCGCGGCAGAAGTGGGACCCTGGGGACGCCTACCCGCATCCCGACCCGAGGAGAGCCGCGTGAACCGCCCCACCGCCCGTGACGTGGCCGAACTCGCCGGGGTGTCGCGCGCCGCCGTGTCGTTCGTCTTCAGCGGCCGGGCCCAGGGAAACCTCTCCGCCGCGACGAAGGAGAAGATCCGCTCCGCCGCCGACCGGCTCGGCTACCGGCCCGACGAGGTCGCCCGTTCCCTGCGCAGGCAGCGCAGCGCTGTCGTCGGGATGCTCAGCGACGAGATCGCCACGAGCCCGTTCGCCGGCCGCATGGTCCTCGGCGCGATGGAGGCGGCACGCGCGCGTGGCCATCAGGTGCTTCTCATCGAGTCCCGCAAGGATCCAGCCGTGGAGGCCGAGGCCGTCGCCGAACTGCGCGCCCGCCGGGTCGACGGCATCGTCTACGCCGCCATGTCGATGCGCCGCACCGCCGTGCCCGCGACGATCGCACCGGAGCGCTGCGTGCTCGCCAACTGCCTGCCACGGGAACCGGGTTCGTACGCGTCCGTGGTCGCCGCCGAACGGGCGGGTGGCCGTGCCGCGGTGGACGTCCTGATCAGCGCGGGCCACCGCGACATCGCGCTGCTCGGCGGCGAGGTGGACGACGTCGCCGCGACGGACCGTGCCCATGGCTTCGGCGAGGGTCTGCGCGCGGCCGGTCTGACCGCACGGCCCGAGTGGACGTTGCGGGTGGGCTGGCAGATCGACGAAGGTTTCGCCGCGGCCCTGGAGTTGCTCAAGGGGCCGGACCGGCCGACCGGCATCGTGTGCGCCAACGACCGAGTGGCGACCGGGGTGCTGCTGGCCGTGGCCCGCCTCGGCATCGTGGTTCCCGAGCAGCTCTCGATCGTCGGCTACGACGACCAGGACCAGATGGCCGACCGCCTCGTCCCGGCCCTCACCACGGTCGCGCTGCCGCACCACGCGATGGGTGCGGCAGCGGTGAACCTGTTGCTGGACGCGGTGGACGCCGGTGCTGACGTGGACCGTACGGCGTGCGAGGAACTGCCGTGCCCGGTGGTCCTGCGGAAGTCGGTGACGGGGCCGGACGGCGACCGGGGGCGCTGACCCTGCGGGTGGAGACGGTGACCTGCGGTCGGAGGCGGTGACCCACGAGGGGGGTAGTGACCCGTGTCGTGACCCGTGGCCGGGCCGGACTGGGCCGGACTGGGTCGGACTTGGCTGGACTTGGCTGGGCCGGACTGGGTCGGACTGGACTGGGCTGGACTGGACTGGGCCGGACTGGGTCGGCTTGGGCCGCCATACCCTTCCGGACCCTGCCGAGAATGTCGAACTTCCGTCAGAAGATCGGGAACCCGAACGGCTCGACCGGTGTATCAACAGTGTCAGCTTCACCGCAGGTCGCCCGAGCTCCCGGGGCCCCGGCCCCTGGCCCGTCCGAACACATCGGCCGGCCAGCCGGGCGACCGGCGCGGACGTCGCCGACAGAGCCGACAGACCCGTGCGGACCGGCGTGAGAGATCACCGGTCCCGCACCGGACCGTGCATCGCCGACCGTTCCGCCCCACGGCGTCGACGCACGGACCGGTGCGGACCGTCAGCTCTCCCCCGCTTCCCATACGGACACCGATACGTCCCCGACCCCTTGCACGACCTCGACCGAAAGGACACCGACCGGTGCGGGATACACCTTCTCCGTCACGACCACCCGCTCGTCCCAGAACGCCTCGATCAAGGGCCCGTCGACACATACCCGGAGCCGTCCGCCCGGCCCGCCGGACGTAGCTGCCGTCACCGTGGGTGTACGTCGGTAGGGATGCACGGCCGACGCCGGCGCGGCCGTGCGGTCCAGCGTCAGCAGTCCCCGCGTGGGATTGACCCGCAGCTCGACCGTGGGCCCGAGACGCACGGCGACCTCGGTGTCCGGCTGAGCCACGGAGACATCGACCTGGACCTCGTACGCCGGGGGAAGCTCGTCCCCGGCCGGGACGGCGCGCCCCCGCAGCGCGTACAGCTCCCGCGCGGGCGCCACCCGCAGGGAACCGTCCGCATGCACCCCGACCTCCCGGGGGTACGTGAGGCATCCCGCCCAGCCGGCCGTCGCGGACTCCGCCTCGGTGCGTGACTCCCAACTCCAGCCCCAGACGAGGTTCCTGTCGTCCTCGACGAGCGCGGTCGCCGCATAGCAGTCGCGACCGTGGTCGAAGACGCCTCCCGCCGTCGGGACGAAGCGAAGCGACCCACCGTCCGCCGCCCGCAGTTCGCCGGTCAGGTAAGCCGTCGTGTACGTCACGCCGTCGATCCACAGGGACAGCAGCAGCATCTGTCTGCCGTCCCCCGTGGGCAGCAGCGCCGGGCACTCCCAGGCAGTCGCAGGCATCGCGTGCCGTGCGGCGACGGGGTCGGTGCCGTCGAGGAGGGAGCCGACGTAGGTCCATTGCGTCAGGGCGTCGACACGGTAGAGGAGCACGTCCGGGCGGCCGTCGCGGTGACCGGCGCCGATGACGGCCCAGCGGCGTCCGTCGTGGGTGAAGAGGTACGGGTCCCGGAAGGCGATCAGGTCTAGGCCGGGCGGTGGGCCGGGCACGGCTGGGTGCGGTTCGGCCTTGAAGGTGCGGATGTCCGGGTCGACGGAGCGGGCCAGCATGACCGAGCCGATTCCGTCGTCGCGGTCCATACCGGTGTACACGGCGGTCGGGACTCCGTCCTCGACGACCGCGCACCCGGACCAGGCGCCGAGCGCATCGGGGCTGCCCGGAGTGGGCGCGAGGGCGACACCGTGGTCGGTCCAGCGCACGAGGTCGGGGCTGGAGGCATGGGCCCAGTGGATGTCGCCCCAGACCGCCGCGTGCGGGTTGTGCTGGAGGAAGAGGTGGTAGCGGCCGTTGTGGAAGAGCGGGCCGTTCGGGTCGTTGCACCACTGGCCGGCGGCGGGCCGTACATGGAGGCGCGGGACGTCCCGGTCGACGGGTGGGTGCGGGTGTGCGGTCCGGTCGGCCATGGCGGCAGCTCCTCGAACTTCTCCGGGCGGAAACCTTGATTCGGCGAACCTAACACGTGATAGTTGCACCGTCCTAGCACGTGACAGGAATAGCGCTCGGGGCATCGGGTTCGGGCTCGTTCATCGGCCGTGACAGGCCGGAATCGCAGCGCGCGCGTCGGCTGCGGCGGTCACCGCGGCACGGCGGTGCAGCGGTGCAGCGGCACGGCGGTGCAGCGGGCCGCCGAACCTCATCGATCGATGTGCGAGCTCCGAGTGGGGCTCGGACGTCCGGCATCATGGCCGGGCGCCAGAGGCGCAAGGGAGCGCAGCAGATGACCGACCAGTTCACGGGTCCCGGACCTGGGCCCGCCCGCACGACGGGCACCGCCGTCCCCGGGGCGGGCCGACGACGGCTGAACTTCAGCCTCGTCAGCGCGGCGCTCTTCATGTTCTTCGTGACCTGGTCGCTGTCCTGGTCCCTCTTCTCCATCTGGCTGACGCAGGACATCGGTCTCTCGGCTGGCCGCAGTTCCCTGGTGATCAGCGCCAACGCCATCGGCTGCCTGATCACGATGCCGCTCTACGGCTACGTCCAGGACCGGCTCGGTCTGCGTAAGAACCTTCTGTACTGGATAGCGGGGCTCATGCTGGTCGTGGGCCCGATGTACATCTATGTGTACGGGCCGCTGCTCCGGGCGCAGTTCGCGCTGGGGCTTGTCGTGGGCGCGGCCTATCTCGCGATGGCGTTCGCGGTCGCCGTGGCCACGCTGGAGAGTTATGCGGAGCGGCTCGGCCGGTTCCACGGCTTCGAGTTCGGGCGGGCCCGGATGTTCGGTTCGCTGGGCTGGGCAGCGGCGACGTTCTTCGCAGGGCGTCTGTTCAACGTCGACCCGCGTCTCAACTTCTGGGCCGCCTCCGTCTCCGCGGCCGTCTTCCTCGCGCTGATCGTCTCGATCCGGGTGACGGGCGGGAGCCGCTCCGCCGCCGTGGACGAGGCAGCCGCCACGGTCTCCCTCACCGACGTGAAGGCGCTGCTGCGCCTCCCGGCCTTCTGGGGGCTGCTGCTCTTCGTGGTCGCGGTGACGGCGACGTACAACACCTACGACCAGATGTTCCCCTCCTACTTCGCCTCGCTCTTCGCGACGGCGGGCGAGGGAAACCGGATGTACAGCGACCTGAACTCCGTCCAGGTCTTCCTCGAAGCGGGCGGCATGGCCCTCGCCCCGTTCCTGGTGAACCGGCTCGGTCCGAAGCGGTCGTTGCTCCTGTCCGGCTGCATCATGGCCGCGCGCATCGGCCTGTCCGGTCTGGTCACGGACCCGGTCGCGATCTCCGCGGTGAAGCTGATGCATGCCGCCGAGCTGCCGATCATGCTGATCGCCATCTTCAAGTACATCAACCTGCACTTCGAGTCGCGGCTGTCCTCCTCGATCTATCTGGTGGGTTTCCAGCTCGCGGCGCAGCTCGGTGCGGCGATCATCTCGCCGCTGGCGGGCATCGGCTACGACTCGGTCGGCTTCGCTCCCACGTATCTGCTGATGGCGGGGACGGTGGCCGTGTTCACGGCGATATCGGTGCTGACTCTGCGGCCTGACGCAAAGGCATTGCCGTCCGCTGCGTTGCCCGATACCGCTCCCGACATGCCCGTTTCGGTGCCGGACGTGCCCGCGTCGGGGAGGCGTGGTGCCGCGCAGCCCGTGAAGCTCTAGCCTGCCCGCGGGTGACCGGCCCGCGCGTCGTCGCCGCCCGCTCCTGAACGTCCCGCATCGCCCGTTCGCCGTCCGAGAGGAACCACCGTGATAGTCGTCGCCGGAGAGGCCCTGATCGACCTCGTCCCGCAGGGCGCGAGCCCCGACGGCGGTCCGGCCCCCGAGGCCCCCGCGGCCCCCGAGCTGCCCGCCCTTGCGCCTCGGCGTGGCGGTGGCCCGTACAACACCGCTGTCGCGCTCGGCCGGCTCGGCTCCCGCGTGGGGTTCTGCTCGCGCGTGTCACGGGACGCCTTCGGCGCGGCGCTGCTCGACGGACTGCGTTCGGCCGGGGTCGACGTGTCCTCGGTGCAGCGCGGCGACGAGCCGACCACGCTGGCCGTCGCGTCCATCGGTTCCGACGGCTCGGCGGGCTACTCCTTCTACGTGGAGGGGACCGCCGACCGGCTGTTCGCCGTACCGGACGGGCTTCCGGCGGGCACTCGGGCGGTGTCGTTCGGCACCTGCTCGCTGGTCCTGGAGCCGGGAGCGACCGCGTACGAGGAGGTGATGCGGTCGGCCGCCGCCCAAGGGGTGTTCACTGCGCTCGACCCGAACATCCGGGCCGGCCTGATCCCGGACCCGGACGCCTATCGGGCCCGCTTCAAGAACTGGCTGCCGTCCACCGCGCTGCTGAAGCTCTCCGAGGAGGACGCGCAGTGGCTCGGCGGGACTCCGCAGGAGTGGCTGGCGGCCGGGCCGGCCGCGGTGGTGATGACGCGCGGCGGGGACGGTCTCGCCGTCTTCACCCGGGACGGCGGCGAGTACTCCGTGCCCGGCGAGCGAGTCGACGTCGTGGACACGATCGGCGCCGGTGACACCGTCAACGCGGCGCTCCTGCACGGCCTTTCGCTGCAGGACGCCCTCTCCCCCGCGGCTGTCGCCGCGCTGGACGGTGACGGCTGGGCGCGGCTGCTGCGGTTCGCGGCCCGTGCCGCGGCGATCACCTGCTCGCGTGCGGGTGCCGAGCCGCCGTACGCGTCCGAGGTCGGCTCCCTGTGAGCCCACCCACGCCCGGGCGCCGGGGTGCGGGTGGGCCGTCGGCCCCGCTCACCCGCTGACCGCGCGAAGGGCTCCTGGCGTACGGCCGTTGAGCCGGTCCAGGGCCGTCGTCGTGGCGTCGTCGGCCGGCAGGTGGACCAGGATCGTCTGGGCATCGACGTCCGGCAGGGACAGCGTCTCGTGCAGCAGGCGCAACGTGCCGACCTCGGGGTGGGTCACCAGGTCGTGTCCGGTGCGCCGGGGTGGCGCGGGCGGCGCGGCCATCCGGTCGACGAAGGGTGCGCCCGCGGTCACGGTCAACTCGTCGATGAGCGCGGCGACATGGGTGTCCTGGAGCGGTGCTCCCTGCCTGAACCGGGCCACCTGGTCGTCGGCCACGCGGTCCCAGTCGGGATAGGCGGTGCGGGCCCGCGCGTCGGTGAAGACGTAGCGCACCATGTTCGGCCGGTCGCCGTCCAGGATGCCGAGGGGCCCGGCGAAGCGGGTGTAGCCCTCCGTGTGGGCGAGGATGTCGCCGACCCAGTTGATCAGGACGGCGGGGGTCGGTTCGAGACGGTCGAGCAGTGCACGGACGGCGGGCCGCACCGCGTGCGACGGCGCCGAGGCGCCCGAGCAGAACACGGCGTCGTCCCCGCTCGCCTTGGCCAGGCGGCGGAGCAGCATCCGCTCGTCCATGGGGAGGTGCAGGGCGTCGGCGAGGGCGCCGAGGACCGAGGGCGAGGGATGGCGGTCACGGCCCTGCTCGAGGCGGGTCAGGTACTCGACGCTGATGCCGGCCAGGGTGGCCAGTTCGGAGCGGCGCAGACCGGGGGTGCGCCGCCGCGGGCCCGCGGGCAGCCCCACGTCGGCGGGCGTGACCGCTTCCCGGCAGGTGCGCAGATACGTCCCCAACTCGTTGTCCGTCACGTCTCGAACGTACCAAGGCGGCGTCGGCGGATCGTGGCCCTGCCACTACCAGTCTCGGCTCGGCCTTCCTCGCCCGTCACCGGCGGCACAGGCTGGAGTCATGGCTGACAACAACTCCTCCCTCACCGACTCCCCCACCGCAACGGCGACGTCGACCGCCGCGCTGCCGATCGCCCCCGGCGACTGGGCGCTCGACCCGCTGCACTCCGCGGTGAACTTCACGATCAGGCACCTCGGTATCGCGAAGGTGCGTGGCCGCTTCTCGGAGGTGGACGCCGCGCTGTACGTCGGTGAGACGCCGGCCGACGTGCGGGTGACGGCCACGATCTCGCTCGCGTCGATCGACACGGGCAACGCGGACCGGGACGCGCACACCCGCTCCGCCGATCTCCTGGACGTGGAGCGGCGTCCGACCATGGTGTTCCGCTCGACGGGGGTGAGCGGTTCGGACGAGGACTGGTCCCTGGTGGGCGAGTTGACGATCGGTGACGTGACGCGTCCGGTGACGCTCGACGTGGAGTTCGGCGGCGTCGTCGACGTGCCGATGGACGGCAGTCGGCATGCCGGTTTCGAGGCGACGGGTGAGATCCGGCGCAGCGACTTCGGGCTCGACTTCGGCGGCGGGATGCTCGGTGACGTCGTGAAGATCCAGCTGGACATGGAGTTCGTGGAGCCGCGTGAACCGCAGGGCCAGGCCGGCTGACCGTTGAACGCGCGGCGCCCCGCGGGAAGTTCCCGCGGGGCGCCGCTTCCGTGTCTGACAGGTCAGGCCTTGCGGGCCCGGCTCGTCGTCTTCTTGGCCGCCGTGGTCGACTTGGCCGTCTTGGCCGCCGACTTGGCGGGCGCCTTGGCCTGCGTCGTCTTCGCCGCCGAAGTGGCCTTCTTCGCGGCCGGCTTGACCGCGGGCTTGGCCTTCGCCGTGGCGGTCTTCTTGGCCGGGGCCTTGGTCGCCGCCACCGTCTTCTTCGCCGCCGACTTCCGCGTCCGCGCCGCGGGCACCGCCGCGTCGCTGACCCGGTCGGCGCCGAGGACGTCCCGGAGGAACTTGCCGGTGTGGCTGGCCGGAACGGCCGCGACCTCTTCCGGGGTGCCTTCGGCGACGACGATGCCACCGCCGCTGCCGCCCTCGGGGCCCATGTCGACGATCCAGTCGGCGGTCTTGATGACGTCGAGGTTGTGCTCGATGACGATCACCGAGTTGCCCTTGTCGACGAGGCCCGACAGCACGGTGATGAGCTTGCTGATGTCCTCGAAGTGCAGGCCCGTGGTCGGCTCGTCGAGCACGTAGACCGTGCGGCCCGTGGAGCGCTTCTGCAGCTCGCTGGCGAGCTTCACGCGCTGCGCCTCGCCGCCGGACAGGGTCGGTGCGGACTGTCCGAGACGGACGTAGCCGAGACCCACGTCGTTCAGCGTCCTGAGGTGACGGGCGATCGCGGGGACGGCCTCGAAGAAGTCGAGGGCCTCCTCGATGGGCATGTCCAGGACCTCGGCGATGGACTTGCCCTTGTAGTGGACCTCCAGGGTCTCCCGGTTGTAGCGCGCGCCGTGGCAGACCTCGCACGGGACGTACACGTCCGGCAGGAAGTTCATCTCGATCTTGATCGTGCCGTCACCGGAGCAGTTCTCGCAGCGGCCGCCCTTGACGTTGAAGGAGAAGCGCCCCGGCAGATAGCCGCGGACCTTCGCCTCGGTCGTCTCGGCGAACAGCTTGCGGACGTGATCGAAGACACCGGTGTACGTCGCCGGGTTCGACCGGGGCGTCCGGCCGATGGGCGACTGGTCGACGTGCACGACCTTGTCGACGAGGTCGTCGCCGTCCACGCGCGTGTGCCGGCCGGGGACGGAACGCGCCCCGTTCAGCTCGCGGGCCAGGTGCGTGTAGAGGATGTCGTTGACCAGCGTGGACTTGCCGGAGCCGGAGACGCCGGTGACGGCCGTGAGGACGCCCAGCGGGAACGAGACGTCGATGTCCCGGAGGTTGTTCTCCTTCGCGCCGTGCACGGTGAGGCGGCGCGAGGGGTCGACGGGGCGCCGGATGTCCGGGAGCGGGATCGACTTCTTGCCCGACAGGTACTGGCCGGTCATCGACTCGGCGTTCTTCAGCAGCTCCTTCAAGGGACCGCTGTGCACGACCTTGCCGCCGTGCTCGCCCGCGCCGGGGCCGATGTCCACGACCCAGTCGGCGACCTTGATGGTGTCCTCGTCGTGCTCGACCACGATGAGCGTGTTGCCCATGTCGCGCAGGCGCACGAGGGTCTCGATCAGGCGGTGGTTGTCGCGCTGGTGGAGACCGATCGACGGCTCGTCCAGGACGTACAGGACGCCGACGAGGCCGGAGCCGATCTGGGTGGCGAGCCGGATGCGCTGGGCCTCGCCGCCGGACAGGGTGCCGGCCGCGCGGTTCAGCGACAGGTAGTCGAGGCCCACGTCGACCAGGAAGCGCAGTCGCTCGTTGACCTCCTTCAGGACGCGCTCGGCGATCTTCTTGTCGCGCGCGTTCAGCGTGAGCTCGCTCAGGAAGTCGGCGCAGTCGCTGATGGACATGGCCGAGACCTCGGCGATGGACTTCCCCATGACCGTGACGGCCAGGACGATCGGCTTGAGGCGCGTGCCCTCACAGGTGGGGCAGGGCACCTCGCGCATGTAGCCCTCGAAGCGCTCGCGGCTCGCGTCGGACTCGGCCTCGCTGTGGCGGCGCTTGACGAACGGGACGGCGCCCTCGAAGGGCGTCGTGTAGACCCGCTCGCGTCCGTACCGGTTGCGGTAGCGGACCTCGATCTGGGTCTTGTGGCCGTAGATGAGCGCCTTCTTGGCGCGCTGCGGCAGGCCCGCGAACGGAATGTCCGTCCGGAAGCCGAGGGCGTCCGCCAGGGCTCCGATGAGGCGCCCGAAGTAGTCCTTGGTGTGGCCGTGCGACCACGGGTGGATGGCGCCCTCGTCCAGCGACTTGTCCTCGTCGGGAACGATCAGCTCCGGGTCGACCTCCATGCGCGTGCCGATGCCCGTGCAGTCGGGGCAGGCGCCGAAGGGCGAGTTGAAGGAGAAGGAGCGGGGCTCCAGCTCTTCGAAGGACAGGTCGTCGTGCGGGCAGTACAGGTGCTCCGAGTACATGCGCTCGCGCTCCGGGTCGTCCTCGGGGAGGTCGACGAAGTCGAGCACGACCATGCCGCCGGAGAGGCCGAGTGCGGTCTCCACGGAGTCGGTGAGGCGGCGCTTGGCGGAGTCCTTCACCGTGAGGCGGTCGACGACCACCTCGATGGTGTGCTTCTCCTGCTTCTTCAGCGTGGGCGGCTCGGAGAGCTGGATCGTCGTGCCGTCCACACGCGCGCGGGAGTAGCCCTTGGTCTGCAGATCGCTGAAGAGGTCGACGAACTCGCCCTTGCGCTCGCGCACCAGCGGCGACAGGACCTGGAAGCGGCTGCCCTCGGGCAGCTCGAGGACCTTGTCGACGATGGCCTGCGGCGACTGGCGCGCGATGGGGCGGCCGCACTCCGGGCAGTGCGGCTTGCCGATGCGCGCGAAGAGCAGGCGGAGGTAGTCGTAGACCTCGGTGATGGTGCCGACCGTGGAGCGCGGGTTGCGCGAGGTCGACTTCTGGTCGATCGAGACGGCCGGGGAGAGGCCCTCGATGAAGTCGACGTCCGGCTTGTCCATCTGGCCGAGGAACTGGCGGGCGTACGACGACAGCGACTCGACGTACCGGCGCTGGCCCTCCGCGAAGATCGTGTCGAACGCGAGCGAGGACTTTCCGGAGCCGGACAGACCGGTGAAGACGATGAGGGAGTCGCGCGGGAGGTCGAGCGAGACATTCCGAAGATTGTGCTCGCGCGCGCCACGGACGATGAGACGGTCGGCCACGCCGGTCCGCACCTTTCTTGAGAGATGTGACAGGGGCGGGGCCCCCGTCTCCCGAGGTCTGACTTTCGAGGACGAGCCGGGCGGGATCTCGGGAGGAGCCGCTGGAGAAGTCCTGAGAAGGCTGTCTTTCGAAGACTAGAGGGAGCCACTGACAGCGCCGGTTGGTTTCCCTGGTTGGTAACAAACCCGGACCACCAAGAATGCCCGATGCCGCGCACGAGCTTATAGCACGTACATTCGATTTTGGCGCGGGGTCGGCCACCTTCACCCGAACGTGTGGCCCCGCTATCGTCGGCGCCATGATTGATCATGTACGCGACCTGCTGTCTGTACGCGAAGCGACCGACCGGCTGCTCGCCGCGGTCAGCACCCTGGACAACGCCGCTGTGACCGAGCCGTCACGGCTTCCGGGCTGGAGCCGTGGTCACGTGCTCGCCCATCTGGCCCGCAACGCGGACGCTCTGGTCAATGTCCTCGAGGGCCGGCCCATGTACGTGAGCGCGGACGCCCGCGACGCCGACATCGCCCGGGACGCCCCGCGCGGCCTGCGCGAGCAGGTCGAGGACGTGCACGACACCGCGGAGGGGTTCCAGCGCCTGGGGGCCGTCGACGCGGACTGGTCGCGCACGGTGGAGCTGCGCAACGGCGTGACCGACTCGGCCTCCCGCGTCCCCTTCCGCCGGCTCGCCGAGGTCGAGCTGCACCACGTGGACCTGGGCATCGGGTACGAGCTGGAGGACCTCCCCGAGGAGTTCACCTTCCGGGAGATCGACTTCCTGGCCGAGCGGTTCGGGGGCCACAAGGACGTGCCCTCGATCGCGCTGGTCACGGACTCCGGGCGCGTGTGGAGCAGGGCGGACGGCTTCGGTACCGGCAACTGGACCACCGGCGGCGGCGCCGACGGCGGTCCCCTCGCGGTCCGGGGCCGCCCGGCGGACCTCCTCGGCTGGCTCTGCGGCCGCCGCGAGGGCACCGCCCTGACCGTGGACGGGGGCCTGCTGCCCGCTCTGCCCCCGCTATAGGCTGAGCCCATGACGTACAGCGGAGCGGTGAAGGTCGGCGGGCCGGCGGACGTGCACGAACTGCGGGACCTGATGATCTCCAAGGTCGCGGTCGGACCGATGGACAACAACGCCTACCTGCTGCGGTGCCGCGCGACCGACCAGCAGCTGCTGATCGACGCGGCGAACGAGCCGGAGACGCTGCTGCGCCTCATCGGTGACGACGGCATCGGGTCCGTCGTCACCACCCACCGCCACGGCGACCACTGGCAGGCGCTGGCCGAGGTGGTGGGCGCGACCGGCGCGCGCACGTACGCGGGACGCGACGACGTCGAGGGCATCCCGGTGACGACGGACGTCGCCGTCGCCGACGGGGACACGATCGAGTTCGGCCGGATCTCGCTCACGGCCCGCCACCTCGTGGGGCACACGCCGGGCTCCATCGCGCTCGTCTACGACGACCCGCACGGCCACCCGCACGTCTTCACCGGCGACTGCCTCTTCCCGGGCGGCGTGGGCAACACGTGGAAGGACCCGCAGGCCTTCGCGAGCCTCATCGACGACGTCGAGTCGAAGATCTTCGCCCCGCTCCCGGACGAGACGTGGGTCTATCCGGGGCACGGGAACGACACGACGCTGGGTGCCGAGCGGCCCCACCTCCAGGAGTGGCGCGCGCGGGGCTGGTGACCAACAGCCGCCCGTGAGGCGGCTGTTCATCAGGTGGGCACCCACACGGTTCAGGCCTGGGCGGTGCCCGGTGCGGCGAGGAACGCGACGCGCTCGACCGCGAACGCGTAGCCCTGGACGCCGCATCCCGCGATCACTCCGTCGGCGCGGTGCGACACGTAGGAGTGGTGCCGGAACTCCTCGCGCTGGTGGATGTTGGAGATGTGGACCTCCAGCACGGGCAGGCCGTCACAGGTGTTGAGCGCGTCGAGGATCGCCACGGACGTGTGCGAGTAGGCGGCGGGGTTGATGACGATGCCGACGTGGTTCTCGCGCGCCTCGTGGATCCAGTCGACCAGTTCACCCTCGTGGTTGGACTGCCGGAAGTCCACGGTGGCGCCGTGTGCCGCGGCGGCCTTGACGCACAGCGCCTCGACGTCGGCGAGGGTGTCGGTGCCGTAGATCTCCGGCTGACGCTTGCCCAGGAGGTTCAGGTTCGGGCCGTTCAGAACCATGATCGGGGCGGTGGCGAGGGTGTGCGGCACAGAGGGCCTCCGTAGGTCGGGCAGTTGCTCCCTGAGGGTCTATCACGGGCCCTTTCGGGGCGGGCGCCCGCCTCTCGGCCTCCCGCGCCCCACGACACGCCCTCGTACGCCCCCGTAACCAGCGGCGATCACGGGTAGTTGCCGCGACATGCGCACCACTCACCCTCCGTCACTGACGCGGCTCGCGGCGGCCTCACTGGCCGGCACCGCCATCGAGTTCTTCGACTTCTTCGTCTACGGCACCGCGGCCGCGCTCGTCCTCGGTCCGCTGTTCTTCCCGACCTTCTCGCCGCTCGCGGGAACTCTGGCCGCCTTCGCGACATTCGGAGTGGGCTTCGTGGCGAGGCCCCTCGGTTCCGTCCTGTTCGGGCACATCGGGGACCGCCGCGGCCGACGCCCCGTGCTGGTGGGATCGCTGTTGCTGACGGGCGCGGCGACCGTGGCGGTCGGCTGCGTGCCTCCGTACGCGTCGATCGGTGTGGCCGCTCCCCTGCTGCTGCTTCTGCTGCGCTTCCTTCAGGGGCTCGGGCTCGGCGGCGAGTGGGGCGGTGCGGTGCTGCTGACCGCCGAGCACGCGCCCGCATCGCGGCGCGGTCTGTGGGCGAGCCTGCCGCAGATCGGCCCTTCGGCGGGGTTCCTGCTGGCCAACGGGATCATGCTGGCGCTGTCGGCGACGCTCACGGACGCGCAGTTCGCGGCCTGGGGGTGGCGGGTGCCGTTCTGGGCGGCCGGAGTCCTGGCGCTGATCGGGCTCTGGCTGCGCAGCTCGTTGGTGGAGAGTCCGGCGTTCCTCTCGGTGCGCGAGCCCGCGCGCCTGCCGCTCGCCGAAGTGGTGCGCGGGCACTGGAGGTTGGTGCTCCTCACCGCGGGCGCGCTGTCCGTCGGATACGCGATCTTCTACTCGGTCACGACCTGGTCGCTCGCCTACGGAGTGGAGCGGCTCGGCGTGAGCCGCTCCACGATGCTCGTCTGCATCATGGCGGCCGTCGTCATCAAGGGGGCGCTGACTCCGGTCGCCGCCCTGCTCGGCGACCGGTACGGACGCCGGCCGATGTGCCTGGCGGGGTCCGCGGGGGCGGTGGTGTGGATGGTGCCGATGGTCGCCCTACTGGCCACAGGAGAACCGCTGTTGATGTTCCTGGGGTTCCTGGTGGCGCTGCTCGCGTTCATCACGATGTTCGCGGTGATCGCCGCGTATCTGCCGGAACTGTACGAGCCGCGGGTCCGTTGTACGGGTGCGGCAGTGGGTTACAACTTGGGTGGTGTGCTGGGTGGGGCGCTGACGCCGATCGTGGCGACGGCGCTGGCCGGTGGTGGAGCGGGGGTTCCATGGGGTGTGGGGGTGTATCTGGCGGGGATCGCGGCGCTCAGCCTGGTGTGTTTCGCGCTGCTGCCGGAGACGGCGCCCGCGCGGGTGGCGCAGGAGCCCGTCACGGCGTGACGGCGAGCTCGATGTACGCGGCGAGGATCACCAGATGGACGCCGCCCTGGAGCGGTGTAGCGCGGCCGGGGACGATCGTGAGGGTGCTGACCACCATGGTCAGCGCGAGCAGCACCATGTGGGTGGCGCCGAGACCGAGGACGAGCGGCCCCGACAGCCAGAACGAGGCGATGGCGACGGCCGGCACGGTCAGGCCGATGCTGGCCATCGCGGAGCCGAGCGCGAGGTTGAGGCTGGTCTGCACCCGGTCGCGGCGGGCCGCGCGCAGGGCCGCGATGGTCTCCGGCAGCAGCACGAGCAGCGCGATGATCACGCCGACGACGGCGTGCGGCATGCCGGCCGCCGCCACGCCCTGCTCGATCGTCTTCGAGACCCCCTTGGCCAGCCCGACGACGGAGATCAGGGCGAGCCCGAGCATGCCGAGGCTGATCAGGGCGGTGCGTGTGGTCGGCACGTCGGCGTGGTCGTCGGCGTCGATGACTTCGCCGTGCTTGGTGATCGGCAGGAAGTAGTCGCGGTGCCGGACGGTCTGCGTCGCGACGAAGAGCCCGTACAGGACGACCGCGGAGACGGCCGAGAAGACCAGTTGGGAGGTGGAGAACTCGGGGCCCAGTTTGCTGGTGGTGAAGGTCGGCAGGACCAGGCAGAGGGTCGCGAGGGTGGCCACGGTCGCGAGGGCGCCGCCGGTTCCCTCGGACTGGAAGATCGCGACGCGGTGGCGCAGCGCGGCGGCGAGCAGACTGATGCCGACGATGCCGTTGCAGGTGATCATCACTGCGGCGAACACCGTGTCCCGGGCGAGCGTGGCGCTCTTGTCGCCCCCGTCGGCCATCAGGGTGACGATGAGGGCGACTTCGATGATCGTGACGGCGACGGCGAGCACCAGGGAGCCGAAGGGTTCGCCGACCCGGTGGGCGACGACCTCGGCGTGGTGGACGGCGGCGAGCACGGACAGAGCGAGGACGACGGAGACGAGAACGACCACGGCGGCCGGCAGGTCGCGCCCCCAGGTGAACCCGAGCAGCACGATCGCCAGGACCGGGACGGTGGTGGTCCACCGGGTGGCCACGGCCCGGAGTCTGGTGATCATGCATCGATGGTGCCCGGGGTGGGGTGGGGGCGCGACTTCGCAGCCGTACCGGCACCGGCCGGACCGGTCTCACTTCAGTTCACGCGTGTCCTTCAGGTCGCAGTTGGTGAAGGCCGGCGGGCGCGTACAGAGGGCGGAGAGCTGCTCGTTGAGCCTGGCGACCTCGGGGCGTTCGTTGCTGCGCATCGCGTCGTCGTAGGACTCGAACTCGATGATGGCGAGGTAGCGGCCCGCCGTGTCCCGGTCCTGGAGGAGGATGCGGTGCGTGGGGCCGCCGGGGGTGCCGGACATCTGCTGCTCGAACCGGTCGAGGAGCTCCTGCATCTCGTCCATCCGCTGGGACTCGAAGTCGATGATCTGGACGAACTTCTGGCTCATGGGGTGTGCTCCCGTCGTGCTGTCGCGCCCCGGGGCCGGGGCACGCTCACAGCACAAGCAAGCACCGGGAGACGCACGCGGCAATCGGCCGCGCGCTCCTCCCGGTGCTGGTAATTCCTACGCCGTGTGGCGTCAGGCCTCGATGCTGTCCTTCTGAGCCTTTTCGGCCGCGTCCCGCTCGGCCTGCTTCTTGGAGGCGATCAGGCTGGTGATCGTCGTGATGACCAGCACGCCACAGATGACGGCGAGCGAGACCGGGATCGAGATCTCCGGTACGTGCACCCCGGACTCGTGCAGGGCGTGCAGGACCAGCTTCACGCCGATGAATCCGAGGATCACCGACAGGCCGTAGCTGAGGTGGACCAGCTTCCTGAGCAGACCGCCGATGAGGAAGTACAGCTGGCGCAGACCCATCAGAGCGAACGCGTTGGCCGTGAAGACGATGTACGGGTCCTGGGTCAGGCCGAAGATCGCCGGGATCGAGTCCATCGCGAACAGCACGTCGGTCATGCCGATGGCCAGCATGACGACCAGGAGCGGCGTCATGACCTTCTTGCCGTGCTGCACGATGAAGAGCTTCGTGCCGTGGTACCGGTCGGCGACGCCGAACTTCTTCTCGATGGACTTCAAGAGGCGGTTCTCCTCGAAGTCCTCTTCCTCCTCGTCCGCCATGGCCTCCTTGATGAGCTTCCATGCGGTGTAGATGAGGAAGGCACCGAAGAGGTAGAAGACCCACGAGAAGCTCGCGATGATCGCGGCGCCCGCCGCGATGAAGATCGCCCGCAGGACGAGGGCGATGAGCACACCGAACAGCAGCACACGCTGCTGCAGGTGGGTCGGCACGGAGAACTTCGCCATGATCAGGATGAAGACGAAGAGGTTGTCGACGCTGAGCGACTTCTCCGTGATGAAGCCGGCGAAGAACTCGCCGCCCGCCTGGCCGCTGCCCCAGATCATGATGCCGATGCCGAAGAGCACGGCGAGCACGATCCAGACGATCGTCCAGATACCGGCTTCCTTGATCGACACGTCATGGGGCTTGCGCCCGATGAAGAAGTCGACCGCGATCAGGGCGCCCAGACCAAGAATGGTCAGCACCCACAGGGTCATTGAAACGTCCACTGCGCCTCCGGCGTCGTACGGCTACTGATCAGCGTCGTCGCTGCCGGAGGTCTCTTCCACCCGGGCGCCGAACCGCGCCTCGGGCCGACGCCCCGGGATCGACGGCCATCGGGCCGGTCGTCCGTATTGACGGGAACGCCGCATGCAAGGGAGTACTCCCCTCCGCGTCAAGAAGAGTACCCGAAAGGCCCATGAAAGGTAAAGGTTTCAGTAAAGAAGTCCCCAAGTCCGCAGGTCAAAGGCCCCTTGCGCGACGGGCGTCCGCTACCTCCGCAAGCACCTGCCGGAGGATCGCGCTGCCGTCCGGGACGGTCGGCGGCTCGTACGTCCAGGCGTGCCCCACCCAGGGGTCCGCGAGGTGGTCGTCGGGCACCGGCGTCAGCCGCAGCAGCGAGCGCCACAGCGGGTCGAGGAGCGGCCCGTACTCGGCGGCGTCCTCCCGGTCGGCGACCAGCATCAGGTGCACGCCGACCTGCGGGCCCTCGTCCGCGAGGTAACGCAGTCGGGTGACGGCCCGGTCGTCGAAGCCGTGCGGGAAGTCGTGCACGATCAGGAGCTGCTCGGCGACGTCCAGATCGGGCGGCAGCGCGTCGGCGGCGCCGGCCCTGACCGCCATCTGGACGAGGTCGACGCGCTCGGTGAGCCGCGTCAGCGTCTCGCTGACGCCCGCCGCTCCCCCGGCCACCGGGCTCGCCAGGACTCCGGCCTCGACCAGCGGGGCGAGCGCGCCCGCGGCCGTGCCCGCCGGATCGACGACGTGCACGCTGAACTCGCCCGCCGGATAGGCCGCGAGCAGCCTGGCCGCATGGACGACCGCGGTCTGCGCGGCGCGGGCCCGCAGTTCGTCGGCGTCCGTCAGGGCGTCGGCGGCGGAGGCTCCCGCGTCGATCCACAGGCCGCGCTCCAGCGGCAGCCGTACGAGCATCGGGATGCGCAGGCCCGCCGCCTCGCTCTCGGGCAGCCGCAGATCGCCCAGGCGGACGGCCATGGGGATCTCCATGGGGCTGCGGTAGGCGTGCCAGCACGGGTTGTCCCAGCGCGCGTACGCGGCGGGGAGCGCGGGCTCGACGACGTCGGACTCGGAGACGAGCTGGGCGACGTCCCGGTCGAGGGCCTCCCTGGCCCGGTCGACGAGGGCGCCGTGCTTGGCCCGGGCGGCCTCGCGCGCCGCGTCGCCCTGCCCGCCGATGCGGCTGCGCGGGTCGGAGAGGACGTGGTCGAGCTCCTGCTCCATGCGGGAGTCCGCGAAGTCGACGGCGCTGCGGTAGGCCGCGGCCGTGCGGGCGAGGTCCTCGAACATGCCCCACACCTGGTTGTACAGCCGCTCCTCCATGGACCAGCCCGTGGCGTCACCCGCGACGGGGACGGCCGGCCGGCCCGGCTCCGCGGGCTGTGCCGTGGGCGGTGGCGGGGGTGCCTGACGGCCGGGGTGCGTGTAGTCGATGGGGCCTTCGCCGCCCGAGCGGCCGGGCGGGGCGGGAGCGGGCGACGGCAGGGCGCCCGATGCCTGGCCTGCCGTGGCCGCCGCGCGGACCTGGGCCTCGTCCGTGGCGCGCGGCGGGGGCGCCACCGCGCGGGCCAGTCCCTGGGCGACGGCGTCGTGGATGGTGCCGGCCAGCGCCTGCGCGTCCGTGAGGCCC
Organism: Streptomyces sp. KL116D; assembly: GCF_030766975.1. Taxonomy (NCBI): domain Bacteria; kingdom Bacillati; phylum Actinomycetota; class Actinomycetes; order Kitasatosporales; family Streptomycetaceae; genus Streptomyces; species Streptomyces sp. KL116D. Next base: position 165,886 of record NZ_JASERH010000060.1, read on the forward strand.
TGGTCGGCGAGGAGCGCGGCGAGCCCGTCCGCGTAGCCCTGGCCGATCGCCCGCACCTTCCAGGCGTTCTGCCTGCGGTACAGCTCCAGGGCGACGACGGCCGACTCGGTGTCGAGGTCGGTGATGGTGTAGCTGGCCACCTCGGCGCCGTCGAGGCCGGTGACCGCGACGAACGGGGCCGCCACCGCGCCGAAGCGGGTCGGTCCCCCGGTCCCGACGGGCAGCGCGAGGAGCACCGTGATCCGGTGCACGTCCTGCGGCATCGCGTCCAGGTCGACGGCGAGGCGGTGGTCGGACGCGGCCTGGCGCGGGACTTCGAGCCCGGGCAGCGCGGGTGCGCCGGGGTGGGCGACGCGCTGGGTGCCGTGCACGGTGCCCCGGTCGTCGGCGAGCGTGGCGCCCGCGACGACCGGGCGGCCGGCCGACACCCGGATCTCCAGACGGGTCTGGGTGAGGGGGTGGTTCTGCCCCCTCACCAGCTCGGCCGCCATCGCGGACCCCGCTACAGGCCGGGCAGGATCGCGGGCATGAGGTCCTGGAACGTGCGGCCGTTCGCCGCGGTGCCCAGGGCCGTCATCTTCCAGCCCGGGCCGTCCCGGTGGACCTTGGCCATGATCTGCGCCGTGTACTGCCCGCCGCCGTCCAGCGTGTAGCGCGCGAGCTCCTGGCCGTTCGTCTCGTCCACCAGTCGGCAGAACGCGTTCTGCACTTCCTGGAAGGTCTGGCCCGTGAACGAGTTGACCGTGAAGACGATCTGGTCGATGTGGACCGGGACGCGCGCGAGGTCGACGAGGATCGCCTCGTCGTCGCCGCCCTGGCCCGCGCCGCCGACCAGGTTGTCACCGGTGTGCCGGACGGAGCCGTCGTCGCTGACGAGGTGGCGGAAGAAGACCACGTCCACGGGCTGCTTGTCGGCGAAGAGGACCGCGGACGCATCGAGGTCGATCTCGCGCGTGCGGGTGCCGAACAGTCCGCGCCGGGGGGCCGCCTGCCAGCCGAGCCCCATGCGCACGGCGGTGAGGGTGCCTCCGCCCTGCTTCTCCAAGCTGATGGCCTGACCCTTGGTCAAGTCGATGCCCACGCGCTGTCCCCTCTCGGACCGTCCCCTGTTGCCGCGAGTGTCCGCGGTTGGTCAAACCCTAGAGGGCGGCACTGACAGCGCCGCCACCGCGGGCGGGGTTTTGTGGCGGTCTTGCAACACACCCTCGCCACCCCGCCCGTCGTGGCAGGTCAGGCGATGCCTGCCTCCTTCATCTGCCGCAGCTCCTTCTTCATCTCCGACACCTCGTCACGCAGGCGTGCCGCGACCTCGAACTGCAGGTCGGCGGCGGCCGCCCGCATCCGCTCGGTCAACTCCTCGATCTGCTCGGAGAGTTCGGCCGCGGGACGGTCCGTGGGAACGGTCTCCGCCGCCTTGCCGCGCTTCTTCTTGCCCGTGTCCGCCTTGCCGAGCGACGGGACCGGGGCCTTGGCGCCCTTTCCGTCCTTGCCGCCCTTGCGGTAGCCCGTGCCGAGCAGTTCCTCGGTGTCGACGTCCTCGCGGGCGATGGACGCCACGATGTCGTTGATCTTCTTGCGCAGGGGCTGCGGGTCGATGCCGTTCGCCTCGTTGTACGCGATCTGCTTCTCGCGGCGGCGGTTCGTCTCGTCGATGGCCTTCTCCATCGCCGGGGTGATCTTGTCCGCGTACATGTGGACCTGCCCCGACACGTTACGAGCGGCGCGGCCGATCGTCTGGATCAGGGACGTGCCGGAGCGCAGGAAGCCCTCCTTGTCGGCGTCGAGGATCGCCACCAGGGAGACCTCGGGGAGGTCGAGGCCCTCGCGCAGCAGGTTGATGCCGACCAGGACGTCGTACTCGCCCGCGCGCAGTTCGCGCAGCAGCTCCACGCGGCGCAGGGTGTCGACGTCGCTGTGCAGGTAGCGCACCTGGATGCCGAGCTCCAGGAAGTAGTCCGTGAGGTCCTCGGCCATCTTCTTGGTCAGCGTGGTGACCAGGACGCGCTCGTCCTTCTCGGTGCGCGTGCGGATCTCGTGCACCAGGTCGTCGATCTGCCCCTCGGTGGGCTTGACGACGACCTCCGGGTCGACGAGGCCGGTGGGGCGGATGATCTGCTCGACGTAGCCGTCGCCGCGCGCGAGCTCGTAGTTTCCGGGCGTCGCCGACAGATAGACGGTCTGGCCGATGCGCTCCTGGAACTCCTCCCACTTCAGTGGGCGGTTGTCGAGCGCGGACGGCAGCCGGAAGCCGTGGTCGACGAGGGTGCGCTTGCGGGAGGCGTCGCCCTCGTACATGGCGCCGATCTGCGGCACGGTGACGTGCGACTCGTCGATGACCAGCAGGAAGTCGTCCGGGAAGTAGTCGAGCAGCGTGTTCGGCGGGGAACCGGGCTCGCGGCCGTCGAAGTGCATCGAGTAGTTCTCGACGCCGGAGCAGGAGCCGATCTGGCGGAGCATCTCGAGGTCGTACGTCGTGCGCATGCGCAGGCGCTGGGCCTCGAGCAGCTTGCCCTGCTTCTCGAGCTCGGTGAGGCGCTCCCCCAGTTCCTTCTCGATGTCGTTGGCCGCGCGCTCCAGGCGCTCGGGGCCCGCCACGTAGTGGGTCGCCGGGAAGATGTACAGCGAGTCGTCGTCGCTGATGACCTCGCCGGTGAGCGGGTGCAGCGTGGAGAGCGACTCGATCTCGTCACCGAACATCTCGATGCGGACCGCGAGCTCCTCGTAGACCGGGAAGATCTCGATGGTGTCGCCGCGGACCCGGAAGGTGCCGCGCTGGAACGCCAGGTCGTTGCGCGTGTACTGGATGTCGACGAAGCGGCGCAGGAGGTCGTCGCGGTCGATCTCGTCGCCGACCTTCAGGGGGACCATGCGGTCCACGTACTCCTGCGGCGTGCCGAGGCCGTAGATGCACGAGACGGAGGCGACCACGATGACGTCCCTGCGGGTCAGCAGCGAGTTCGTCGCGGAGTGGCGCAGGCGCTCCACCTCCTCGTTGATCGAGGAGTCCTTCTCGATGTACGTGTCGGACTGCGGGACGTACGCCTCGGGTTGGTAGTAGTCGTAGTACGAGACGAAGTACTCCACCGCGTTGTTCGGCAGCAGCTCGCGGAACTCGTTCGCCAGCTGGGCGGCCAGCGTCTTGTTCGGCGCCATCACGAGGGTGGGGCGCTGGAGCTTCTCGATCATCCACGCCGTGGTGGCGGACTTTCCGGTGCCGGTCGCGCCGAGCAGGACGACGTCCTTCTCGCCTGCTCGGATGCGCTTGTCCAGCTCGGCGATGGCCGCGGGCTGGTCACCGCTGGGCTGGTACGGACTGACGACCTCGAAAGGTGCCACCGTGCGTTCGATCTTGGATACGGGCCGCATGGAATCCACCGTACGACCCACCACTGACAACCGGGCCGGAACCCGTGCCGCACACGGCTCCCGGGCCCCCGGTCACCAGTCCTGGGGCGTGCGCGGCCTCGACCGGCCGGGGGCGCGGCGGGGGTGCGGGATGCGGGGGGCCGGGGTGCCGACGTGGTCCGCCGCCTCCTGGGCGTCGCGCCAGTCGGGGCGGCCCATCACCATCATCGGGTCGAACATGACGACCACTCCTGCCAGCAGCAGGAAGCACAGGGGGCCGATCAGCATGGGCGCGAGGATGCCGGCGGCGGAGGATCCGCCGGGGTTGCCGCCGGTGGAGCCGTGCAGCTGGACGCTGACGCCGGCCATGCCCATGTAGTGCATGCCCGAGACGGCGAGCCCCATGACCAGGCTCGCGCCGAGGCTCCACAGGATGCCGCGGACCTGGACGGCGGCCCACAGGGCGGCGGTGGCGGCGGCCATGGCGATCACCACGGAGGCGCCCACGGTGAACGTGTTGTACTCGATCGTCCCGTGAAGGCGCATACCGGCCATTCCCAGGTAGTGCATGGAGGCGACGCCGAGGCCGGTGATGGTGCCCCCGGTGAACAGGGCGGGGCCGGTCGCTCCCTTGTAGCCGACGATGAAGACGCCGATGCCGACCATGACGATGGCGACGCCGAGGCTCGCGAACGTGGTTGCCTTGTCGTAGTGGATCGGCACGCCGTCCACGCTGAAGCCCATCATCGCTATGAAGTGCATCGTCCAGATGCCGGAGCCGATCGCCGCCGAGCCGAGGGCGAGCCAGCCGGCCCGCCAGGTGTTGGCGACGTGCAGCGATCTGGTGGTGCAGCGCAGCCCCAGAGCACCTCCCAGGCAGGCCATGAGGTACGCCACCACGGGGGTGACGAGTCCGTAACTGAAGCCGTCGACCGTGCCCTGCATGTGTCGCAGCCCTTCTGCCTGGTACGCCGTGAGATGTCCTGCTCGTTCCCCCTGCCGACGACCACTGGAGGCAGTCGCGGTCGAAGGTGAGATTAAAGCTCACACGGGAACGTCCGAACGATTTTCCAGCAAAGATTCCCGGCATCTGCACAGGGGTCGGTCGCGGTTGGGTAACTCCGTTCAACCAGTGACCATCCTTCGCCTGTCTTCTGTTGGCTCTGTGCTGTCAGTCTCGTGCCGTCAGTGATCTCACGACGCATGAGGAGCAGACGTGTACGCACGCGCAGCAGCCGCACTGGCCTCGGTGACCGGTTCCGTCGTCATCGGTGTCCTGGTCCTGCCCACTGCCGCACAAGCCGCACCCGCCCACGACAGAACCGTCGTCGTCGCGCACCGCGGCGCCTCCGCCTACGCCCCCGAGAACACTCTGGAAGCCGTCGACAAGGCGGACGACCTCGGCTTCGCCTGGGTCGAGAACGACGTCCAGCGCACCAAGGACGGCGCGCTCGTGATCATCCACGACACCACCCTGGCGCGCACCACGAACGTCGAGCAGCTCTTCCCGGACCGCGCGCCGTGGAACGTGAAGGACTTCACGGCCGCCGAGATCGCCACGCTCGACGCGGGCAGCTGGAAGGGCGCCGAGTTCGCCGGCGCCCGGATCCCGACGCTGCACCAGTACCTGGACCGCGTCGAGGACAACCACCAGAAGCTGCTCATGGAGATCAAGGCTCCCGAGCTGTACCCGGGCATCGAGGACCAGATCCTGCGCCAGCTGGGCAGGGACGGCTGGCTCAAGAACGGGCACGTCAAGCACCGGCTGGTGATCCAGAGCTTCAGCGCGGACAGCGTGCGGACGGTGCACGAGCGGCGGTCCGACATCACGACCGGGTTCCTGGGCACGCCGGCGGTGGCCGACCTGCCCGCGTACGCCGCGTTCGCCGACCAGATCAACCCGTCGCACACGACGATCTCCGCGGACTACGTGAACGCCGTGCACGCGCTCAAGGGGCCGCACGGCAAGCCGCTGGAGGTGCACACCTGGACCGTCAACGACGCCGTGAACACCCAGCGCGTGGCCGGGCTCGGGGTCGACGGGATCATCACCAACAACCCGGACGTGGTGCGGGCGGCCCTCGCCGGCTGACCCTGCGCCGGGGCGTTGTCAGTGCCGCGCCGTAGCGTGGTCGGCATGAACGCCACTGGGCAGAACGAGCACGGCACGGCCGCCGCGTCGCAGCGGGTCGTGTGGACCGTCGTGGGCAGCGACATCGGACCGCTGCTGCTGGCCGCGACGGACGAAGGTCTGGTGAACGTGGTCTTCCACGCCACCGACGCCGTGCGCGACAAGGCGCTCGACCGGCTCGGCTCCCGTCTCGGGGCCGAGCCGGTCGAGGCGCCCGACGCGCCGCTGCTCGCCGAGGCGGGGCGCCAGCTGGCGGACTACTTCGCCGGGCGGCGCCGTGACTTCGACGTGCCGCTGGACTGGTCGCTGATCGCCGGGTTCAACCGCCAGGTGCTGCGCGAGCTGTCCGCGGGCGTGCCGTACGGGGCGGTCGTGGGGTACGGGGACCTGGCCGGGCGGGTCGGCCAGCCGGGGGCGGCGCAGGCCGTGGGCATGGCGATGGGGGCGAATCCGCTGCCGGTCGTGGTGCCGTGCCACCGGGTCGTGGAGAGCGACGGCGGGATCGGCGGGTTCGGGGGCGGACTGGAGACGAAGCGGAAGCTGCTGGCGCTCGAGGGGGTGTTGCCCGAGCCGCTGTTCTGAGAGGGTCCCGGGGGTTGCGGGTGGTTGTCTTCGTCGGGGTGGGGGCTGTTCCTTGAGTACAGGCAGTGGGGGTCTGAGCCGTCCCGGGAGTCCGTCGTCGGACTCCGGACGGACCGCGGACGCCGGACCGGGCACGGCGGTCGAGGCGGACGTGGCGGGGCTGCAGCGGCGGACGCAGCGCGTCCTCGTCGCCTCGCAGATCCTCGGCGGGCTCGGCACCGCGACGGGGATCGCGCTGGCCGCGGTGCTGGCCAAGAAGGTCAGCGGGGACGAGGCCCTGTCGGGGCTCGCGTCGACGGCGAGCGTCGCCGGGACCGCGGTGCTGTCGGTGCCGCTGGCCGCGCTCATGAACGCGCGGGGACGGCGGGCCGGGCTGGTGCTCGCCTATCTGATCGGCACCCTCGGGGCGGTGGTGACCGTCGTCGCCGCGGCGGCGGGGAACTTCCCGCTGCTGCTCGTCGGACTCGCGGGGTTCGGCGCGGCGTCGTCCGCCAATCTGCAGGCCCGGTACGCGGCGGCCGACCTGGCAGAGCCGGGCAGCAGGGCCCGGGCGATCTCGACCGTCGTCTGGGCGACCACCATCGGCGCCGTGCTCGGTCCGAACATAGCGGCGCCCGCGGGACGCAGTGTCGCGGGCCTCGGCATACCGGAGGAATCGGGGCCGTTCGTGTGGGCGGCCGGGGTGTTCCTGATATCCGCGGTCGTGGTGCACGTGCTGCTGCGGCCCGATCCCCTGCTGACCGCTCGGGAGCTGGCGCCCGCGGAGGAGCGGACGGCCGAGGCGCGCTCCATCCGGGCGGGGTTCGCGGCCGTGTCCGCCTCGCCGCGCGCCCGGCTCGCGCTGGTGACGGTCGCCGTGTCGCACACCGCGATGGTGTCGGTCATGTCGATGACACCGGTGGACCTCGAACACCACGGGGCGGGCATCGAGTTGATCGGGCTGGTCATCAGCGGGCACATCGCGGGGATGTACGCGTTCTCGCCGGTGATGGGACGTCTGGCGGACCGGTTCGGGCGGCTCACGGTGATCGGTCTCGCGGTGGGGCTGCTCGCGTGCGCGGCGCTGCTCGCCGGGACCGCCGGTGGGAGCCATGCGCGGAGCGCGGCAGGTCTGTTCGTACTGGGGCTCGGCTGGTCGGCCGGTCTCGTCGCGGGTTCCGCGCTGCTCACCGACTCCGTGCCGCAGGCCGCGCGGGCCGCCGCGCAGGGCCTGTCCGATCTGACGACGAGCCTGTCGGCGGGCATCGGCGGGGCGACGGCGGGCCTGGTGGTGGCGACGGCGAGCTACGCGTGGCTGAACCTGGCGGCGGCGTGCCTCCTGGTGCCACTGGGCGCACTGGCCCTGTTCACCCGCCGGACGACGCGACCGCAGCAGGCCTAGCGACCCGGCAGACCGAGCGGGCACAGCAGACTGCGCGGGCCCAGCAGGCCCGGCAGGCCCAACGGGACATGGCAGACAGGCGAGTTCAGCTCAGGGTGATGTGGTAGGCCTTGCGCAGCGTCTCGTGCACGGTCCACGTGGTGCGATCGCCCTCGCGCAGCACGGCGGCGCTGCCGGGCCCCACCTCCAGGGTGTCGCCGCCTTCGACCTCGACGGTGGCGCGACCGCTGACGACCACGAACAGTTCGTCGGCCTCCGTGTCGGTGACCACGCCGGGCGTGATCTGCCAGATGCCGCGCAGCTGCTTCCCGTCGGCGGACTCCCACAGCACCTTGCCCGTGACTTCGGGGGTGCCCGAGACGATCTGGGCGGGGTCGAGCGGCTCCGGCTCGAGTGCGACGTCGGGGATGCGGACGGCGAAGGACGCGACGGGCGGGGCGGGTGCCTCGGGGGCGGTGGGCAGCTCGTTCGTGGTCATGGCCCGTCACCCTAGATGACCTGCGCCTCTCCTCTCACTGGACGGCTCGTAGTGTGTGCGCCCCGCCGACTGGACGGCTCGTCAAGGGGAAGACGGGAGACGGAGAGGACAGAGACGGACACAGAGACGGAAGACGCACCCACCCAGGCAGGGAGTTCGTAGGGACATGGAGATCTCCGGCATATTCAGCGCGATCGTGATCGGTGTCGTGATCGGCGTGCTCGGCCGACTGGTGCTGCCCGGACGGCAGCGCATCGGGATTCTGGCCACGATCGTCGTCGGTGTCGTGGCGGCGCTGCTCGGTTCGGCGATCGCGGCGGGCTTCGACGTCGCGGACACCAAGGGCGTCGACTGGGCGGAGTGGCTGATCCAGATCGGCCTGGCCGCTCTGGGCGTGGCACTTCTCGACCGCGGCCGCCTGCGTCGCTGAGCGGGCCGCCGCCCCGCTCCTTCCACCCCCGCCGTTCCTTCTTCAACGGCCTGGTACGGCAGGGCTCCTCAGAGTGCTGATTCGGTAGCAGACTCCGCCGTGCGCACAGCCGGAACATCCGCGTGGACGAGTCGAGGAGCCGAAGGGACGGCGATCAGGCATGAGCGGAAACAGGGCAGTCGCATATCTCAAGCCGGGTGCGGTGGAGGTCAGGACCATCGATCACCCGACCCTTGAGCTGAAGGACGGTCCGGGGGTGGCGCCGGCGAACGTCGGCCGGACCTGTCGGCACGGCGTGATCCTGAAGGTGCTCGCCACCAACATCTGCGGCAGCGACCAGCACATGGTGCGCGGTCGCACCACGGCGCCCGAGGGCCTGGTCCTCGGCCACGAGATCACCGGCGAGATCGTCGAGAAGGGGCCGGACGTCGAGTTCCTGGACGTCGGGGACGTCGTCTCGGTGCCGTTCAACATCGCGTGCGGGCGCTGCCGCAACTGCAAGGAGCGCAAGACCGGCATCTGCCTGAACGTCAACCCCGCACGCCCGGGGGCGGCTTATGGCTATGTCGACATGGGTGGCTGGGTCGGCGGTCAGGCCGAGTACGTCATGATCCCGTACGCGGACTTCAACGTGCTGCGCTTCCCTGACGCCGACCAGGCACGCGAGAAGCTGCTCGATCTGACCATGCTGTCGGACATCTTCCCGACCGGCTTCCACGGTGCGGTGACCGCGGGCACCCAGGTCGGGTCGACGGTGTACGTCGCCGGGGCCGGGCCCGTCGGGCTCGCGGCGGCCGCTTCGGCGCAGCTGCTGGGTGCCGCCGTGGTGATCGTCGGGGACCTGAACGCCGAACGGCTCGCGCAGGCGCGGAGCTTCGGCTGCGAGACGGTCGATCTGACCCGCGGCACGGTCGAGGACCAGGTGGCCGAGATCCTCGGCGTGCCCGAGGTGGACGCGGCCGTGGACGCGGTGGGCTTCGAGGCCCGCGCGCACGGCCCGGACGCCCCGGAGGCGCCCGCGACCGTCCTCAACTCGCTGATGGGTCTCACGGCGGCGGGCGGCGCGCTCGGCATTCCCGGTCTGTACGTCACCGATGATCCGGGCGGTGTCGACCAGGACGCGCGCACCGGGACGCTGAAGGTGCGGCTCGGGCTCGGCTGGGCGAAGAGCCACCGGCTGACGACCGGGCAGTGCCCCGTCATGACCTACCACCGGGGTCTGATGATGGCGATCCTGCACGAGCGGGTGCACATCGCGAAGGCCGTCAACGCGACCGTGATCGGCATCGAGGACGCACCGCGCGGCTACGCCGAGTTCGACCAGGGCGCGAGCCGCAAGTACGTCCTGGATCCGCACGGCGCGCTGAGCGGCGTACAGCCGGTGTAGATCCGCGGGTGAGCCGGCGCGGAACCGGCAGGCGGACCGAAAAGTGGGTGCCACGCGCGCGTGGCACCCACTTTTCGGTCCCAGCCCTTTCGGTCTCAGCCCTTTCGGTCCCAGCCCTTTCGGTCCCAGCCCTCTCGGTCCCAGCCCTTTTCGGTCCCTGCGTCTGCGGAGTTCCGGACGTCCGCCCGGTGACGTGTTTGAGGGCGACGCGCGTCCGCCAGGGATGACAGAGACGACAGGAACAACGAGCACGACGGGAACAACGGGCACGACAGGCACAGCAAGCACGGCAGGGATAGGTTCCGACTGGCGGGAGGCGAGCGCATGACGGTCGTGGCGGACGAGGTTCGGGACGCGGTCGCGGCGGGGCGTCCGGTGGTGGCACTGGAGTCGACGATCATCGCGCACGGGCTGCCGCGGCCCCGCAACCTGCGGGTCGCGCTGGAGCTGGAACAGGCGGTGCGGGAGGAGGGCGCGGTCCCGGCGACGATCGCCGTGCTCGACGGGCAGCCCCATGTCGGCCTGGACAAGGAGCAGTTGGAGCGGGTCGCCAAGGACGAGGGGATCCGCAAGCTCAGTCATCGCGACCTTCCGCTCGCCGTGGCGACGGGGGCGAGCGGCGCGACGACGGTCTCGGCGACCGCGCAGCTCGCGGCGGGCGCCGGCGTGCGGGTCTTCGCGACGGGCGGGCTCGGCGGGGTGCACCGGGGCTGGACGCAGACGCAGGACGAGTCCGCGGATCTGGGACTGCTCGCGCGGACGCGGATCACCGTGGTGTGCGCGGGGGTGAAGTCGATCCTGGACGTGCCCGCCACGTTGCAGCGCCTGGAGACACTGGGGGTGGCGGTCGCCGGGTACGGGACCGAGCGCTTCCCCGGCTTCTACCTCGCCGACTCCGGCGAACCGGTGGACTGGACGCTGCGCACGCCGGGTGAGGTGGCGCGGGTGATGCGAGCCCAGGACGCCCTGGGGGAGCGCGAGTCGGCCCTGATCGTCGCCCAACCCGTACCGGAGGCCGAGCAGTTGGACCCGGAGCTGCACACGCGCGTACTGGAGGGCGGGCTGCGGGAGTGCGAGCGGCAGGGCATCAGCGGGCAGGCCGTGACACCCTTCCTGCTCGACCACCTGATGCGGCACACCGACGGCGCGTCCCTGGAGGCGAACCTGGCGGCGGTGCGGGGGAACGTCCGGCTCGCCGGGCGGATCGCGGCGGCCTGGGCCGGGGCGTGAGACCGGTCGCCGGTTCCGGACTGCTCGTGGTCGGCGACGTCGTCACGGATGTCGTGGCCCGGCACCGCGGGGCGCTCGCCGCGGGGACGGACACGGTGGCGGCGATCCGTACGGTGCCGGGTGGTGCGGGGGCCAACGTGGCGTGCTGGGCGGCGCATGCGGGCTGCCGGGACGTGACGCTGCTCGGACGGGTGGGGGCGGAGTCCGCACGCTGGCACGAGGCCGCGCTCGTCGCGGCGGGCGTGCGGCCGCGGCTCGTGCTGGACGACGAGGCGCCGACCGGCGCCGTGATCTGTCTCGTGGACGAGGCGGACGGGGCCGAGCGCACGTTCCTCACGGACAGCGGGGCGTGTCTGCGGATCGGACCCGAGGACTGGTCGGCCGGCCGGCTGGACGGGGTGGGGTGGCTGCACCTGTCGGGGTATCTGTTCTTCTCGGCCACCGGGCGGGCGCTGGTGACGGCCGCCGTGCGCGACGCACGCGCGCGTGGTGTGCCGGTGAGTACGGATCCGGCGTCGGCCGGGTTCCTGCGGGAGTTGGGGACCGCACGCTTCCTGGCGCTCGCGGACGGCGTGGACGTGCTGGTGCCGAGCCGGGCCGAGGCCGCGCTGCTCGCCGGGGCGGCGGGGCCGGAAGAGGCAGGGGCGAAGCTGAGCGGGCGGTTCCCGGTGGTGGTCGTGAAGGCGGGGCCGGACGGCGCGTGCGTGGCGCGCGGCGGGGTGGTGCGGGAGCGGGTCCCAGCTCCCTCGGACGTGGTGGTGCGGGACTCGACGGGGGCCGGGGACGCGTTCACGGGGGCGCTGATCGCCGCCCGGCTGTGTGGGGACGGCTGGCGGGAGGCCGTGGTGGCGGGGTGCCGCGCGGGGGCGACGGCCGTGGGGCGGGTCGGCGGGCGGCCCCCGGAGCGGCGCGGGCCGACGTGAGCGGCACGGACCGGCGTCAGCGGCGCGTCCACCCCCGCACCGGAACGAGCGGCGCACCCGTCCCCGACCCGGGCCGCACCCGTCGCCCACGCCTACGTCTACGCCTGGCCCTTCCTCCCCCACGCCGAGATCAGCGGCGCCGTCGCCAGGTCCATCGTGCCTTCCGCGACGTTCGCCAGATGGCGGTCGATGTCCTCGTCCGTCGCGATGCCCGCGTCGACGAGCCGGCCGCGGATCTGCTCGACCGTCGCCGTCTCCAGGGCCGTGCAGGCCGGGGAGGTCAGCGGGAAGTACGCGTCCGCCTCGACCTGGCGCAGTCCGGCCTCGCGCAGCAGGCGCGGGAGTTTGCGGCCGTACGACAGGTCGGCGCCGCGCTCGGCGAGCAGCGCGCGGAAACCGTGCCTGAGCCGGTTGGCGAGCCGCTGTTCGGGGCCGTGCTCGTCGGGCGAGAGCAGGGGCTGCAGGGCGGGGTCGGCGTCCTCGATCAGCAGGCGGCCACCCGGGCGCAGGGCGCGGATCATCGACGCCAACGCTCGCTCGCGGTCCGGCACATGGACCAGGACGAGCCGGGCGTGCACCAGGTCGAAGCTCTCGGCGGGCGGTGCGTCGACGCCCACGTCGTGCCGGCGCACCTCGACGGGGCTGCGCGGCGTCGAGGTCTGCCAGGACGTGTCGATGTCGGTGGCGAGGACGCGGCCGGTCGGGCCGACCTTGCGGGCCAGCCACGACACCACCGACGTGCCCCCCGCGCCGACCTCCCAGCAGCGCCAGCCGGAACCGATGCCGAGCCGCTCGATGTGCCGGAACGTCGTCGGGTCGAACAGGGTCGACAGGGCGTCGAAGCGCTGCCCCGCCTCGGGCTGCTGGTTGTCGAGGAGGTACGCGTGGCCGTCGGGTCGCATCATGCGCCGATCATCCCAGCCCCACCTGTGGATACGAGGCATTTGACCGGCTTGGAGCGATCGATGGGGATGCGATCCGGAGTGGATCCATCCGTTCCCACAGGGCTGGACAGGGTGTCACCGATCGCTGGCAGACTGGCTCGCCAAGTCGCCCCTCGCCGGGGCGGCGCACCAGGTACGAGCACGTACGAAGTCCGGCGCGAGGAGCCGAGCATGTCGATGGCGGGCAACCTGCGGAAGGTCGGCGGCCTGCGCAAGGTGGGCGGTCTGCGGAAGGTCGCGCGGCTGGCGCGGCGCCGGCCCCGGGTCGACCTGAGTCACCCGGCGCGCTCCCCGCTGGGGACGGCGGTGGTGAACTGCGTGACGTACCGCGAGGGCGTGCGCGAGCCGGAGCGCGATCTCGTCGACGCGGTGCGCCGGATCCGCAAGAGCGACGACGGATTCGTCTGGCTCGGTCTGCACGAGCCGTCCGAGCTGGAGTTCGCGGACATCGCGGAGCTCTTCGACCTGCACCCGCTCGCCGTGGAGGACGCGGTCCACGCGCATCAGCGGCCGAAGATCGAGCGGTACGGGCAGACGCTGTTCGCCGTGCTGAAGACGGTCTGCTACGTCGAGCACGCCGAGCTCACGGCGACCAGCGAGATCGTCGACACCGGCGAGATCATGGTGTTCGTCGGCCATGACTTCGTGATCACCGTGCGGCACGGCCGGCACGGTTCGCTCGGCCCCGTGCGGGAGAACCTGGAGGCGGCGCCCGAGCAGCTCGCCAAGGGCCCTGCGGCGGTGCTGCACGCGATCGCGGACAGCGTGGTGGACGACTATCTGACGGTGATCGACGAGGTCCAGGGGGACATCGACGAGGTCGAGACGGACGTCTTCGCGCAGACCGGGGCGCGGGCGGACCCCGGCCGCATCTACCAGCTCAAGCGCGAACTGCTCCAGCTGAAGCGGGCGGTGGTGCCGCTGTCCCGGCCGGTGCTGGAGCTGGCGGGGCGTCCGTTCCCCGTGGTGCCGCCGGAGATACAGGCGTACTTCCGCGACGTGTCGGACCACCTGCTGCGGGCGGCGGAGCAGATCGCGGCCTTCGACGAGCTGCTGAACTCGATCCTCCAGGCCCATCTCGCCCAGGTGACGGTCGCGCAGAACGAGGACATGCGCAAGATCACCGCCTGGGCCGCGATCGTCGCCGTGCCGACCATGGGCTGCGGGGTCTACGGCATGAACTTCGACCACATGCCGGAGCTGCACTGGCGGTTCGGGTATCCGTTCGTGCTCGGCGTGATAGCGGTGATCTGTTTCGGGGTGTACCGGGGGTTCAAGCGCAACGGCTGGCTGTGACACGCCTGCCGGACCGCGCCCACTAATGTGTACCGTCCATGTCAGTACGGGGGGTGAGCGATGGCATTGCGGGAGGACGATCCCGAGTCGGTCGGCGGATACCGGATCGAGTCGCGGATCGGCACCGGCGGCATGGGCGTCGTCTATCGCGCCCGCACCCCGTCGGGCCGGGCCGTCGCGGTCAAGGTCGTGCACGGGCAGTACGCGGACGACCCGGAGTTCCGGGCGCGGTTCCGGCAGGAGGTCAGCGCGGCGCGGCGGGTGAGCGGGGCGTTCACGGCTCCGGTCGTCGACGCCGATCCGGACGCGGCGCTGCCGTGGATGGCGACGGTGTACGTCTCCGGGGACACGCTCGCCCAGCGGGTCGCCGCCCAGGGGCCGCTGGACTGGCCGCAGTTGCGCCGGCTCGGGGTCGAACTGGCGGAGGCGCTGCGGGAGATCCACCGCGCCGAGGTCGTGCACCGCGACCTGAAGCCGAGCAACGTCCTGCTGCTCGACTCGGGCAAGGACCTCACGGACGGTGGCGCCGACGGGGCGGTGCGCGTCATCGACTTCGGGATCTCGCGGGCCGCGCAGAGCGACGTGCGGACCCAGACCGGGATGGTGATGGGCTCGCCGCCGTTCATGGCGCCCGAGCAGTTCAGTCATCCGCGCGAGGTGGGGCCGCCGGTCGACGTGTTCTCGTTCGGGGCGCTCCTGGTGTACGCGGCGACGGGCCGCAGCCCGTTCGAGGCGGACAACGCGTATCTGGCGGCGTACCAGACGGTGCACCACGATCCCGAACTGGGCAGACTGCCCGGGGAGTTGAGATCCCTGGTGCTCGCCTGTCTCGCCAAGGCGCCGCAGGACCGGCCGACGCCGGACGAGCTGCGCGACGCACTGGCGGCGCTGCCGGAGGAGACCGCCGCGGGCGAGGCCGGTGAGGACCGCACCGCGACGGCCGAGGGCGCAGGTGCCGGGGACGAGGGTGCCGGGGATCCGGGCGGCCGGACGCCTCCCGGCGGGCCCACGCTCGCGCTCGCCGCGCGGCCGGGGTCGAAGACAGGGCCTGGGTCGTCCCAACCGCGCACCGGATCGGGCGACGACACCCCCGTCACCCCGGACGCCGCCGAACCGGCGACCGCGTCGCACCCGAAGACCCGCCGGGGACGCCGAGGCCGCCGGTTCACGGTGGCGGTGAGCGCGCTCGCCGTGGCGCTGGTGGCCGCGGCCGGCCTCTCCGTCGCACTGCTGACCGGGGGCGAGGACGCGGCGGTGCGCGAGGACGCCCGGCCGGCCAGACCCGACGGCTGGCGGGCCTGGCACACCGTGCTCCCCAAGGCCGACAAGGACGACCCGGCGGGGATGATGCCCGACATGCTGGCCTGCACGCCGTCCTCGCTCGGCGTCTACTGCGCGTCGGAGAATACGGCGCTCACCCGGCTCGACCCGCTGACGGGCCGGGTCGACTGGAAGAGAGCGCTGCACCGCGACGACCCGTACGGCGGCATCTCGGTGACCGAGCCGGAGGTCGTGGCGGGAGCCGGCCTGGTCTTCACGGCGAGCGCGGACGGCACGGCGGGCGTCGACGCCTACGACGCCGAGAGCGGCCGTCGGCTGTGGGGCGAGAAGGGGCCGCTGGCCGAGTTCACGTACCTCAGCGGTGTGCTGGTCGTGCGCGTGGGCGAGTTGAGTGCGTCGCCGTCCGCGCAGTACGCGGCGCTCGATCCGCGGACGGGCAAGGAGTTGTGGCGCCGCACCCTCGCCACCGACTCGCCGAGCCCGCTGTACGCGGGGGCAGACGGCGCGCTCGTGGCCGACCTGCGGAGATCGGGGCGCGGCGACCGCACCGTCGCACGGCTCGACGCCCGCACGGGCCGGACCCTGGGCCGGGTCACGGCACCCAAGGGCGATCTGTGGCTGGCGACGGTGCACGGCGACAGCGCGTACTACGCGCGCTGGGAGAACGACACGGGGGTCTCGTCGAGGATCTTCATCCAGGATCTGACGTCGGGCCGGGTCCGTTCGGTGGACTTCCCGTGGGCGGTCGAGCCGGAGGCGCCGCCGCTGGTCGCGGGCGACACGATGTACGTCTTCGACTACGCGAACGAGATCGTGCTGGCCCTCGACCTGAAGCGGGGCAAGGCGCTCTGGACGACGTCACGCGAGCTGCGCGTGTTCAGCGAGCCGACGGTCAGCGGGGACACGCTGTACGCGACGACGCCCGACAGCAGTGTCATAGCGATCAACACCCGTACGGGCAAGGAGCGTTGGCGTACGAAGCCGCCGGTGAAGGACAGCGGGAGCTCGGCCATCGACGAGCGGACGCCCAGCGGCACGGGGCCGCTGCGGGTCGGCGACGTGCTGTACGCGCTGACGGAGGGCGGCGCCTTCTCGGTGGCCGTGCCCGGCACGTCGTAGGCAGGGCCATCGAGCAGGGCGGGTGGGAGCGGGAGCCGGGGGTCAGCCCTTGGCGTAGACGCTCTCCACCCACGACGCGATCTGGTCGTCGGTGAGGTGGCTGGCCAGATCGGCCTCGCTGATCATGCCGACGAGGCGCTTGTTGTCGATGACCGGCAGACGGCGGATCTGGTGGTCCTGCATCTCGTGGAGGACGTCGGAGACGTCGGCGCCCGCGTCGATCCAGCGGGGCGTGCCCTTGGCCATCTCGCCGGCGGTCACCTTGGCCGGGTCGTGTCCCATGGCGACGCAGCCGACGACGATGTCGCGGTCGGTGAGGATGCCGCACAGGCGCTCGTTCTCGTCGCTGATGGGCAGCGCGCCGACGTTCAGTTCGCGCATCAGCTGGGCCGCGCGGTCCAGGGTCTCGTGGGCGGGGATCCAGCGTGCACCGGGGTGCATGATGTCCGCGGCGGTGGTCATGGAGTACCTCCCGTCGCCGGGATGGAGGGGTGGTCGGCGCGACGCGGGTCGTCGCGGTTCCCGGCGCCGTCCCTCATTCTCGCCGCGCCGCTCCCGGGCCGCATGTCAGGGCGTTGACCTGCGGATCCGCCGAACCGAAGCTGTACCGACGCCACACCGGAGCCGCACCGACGCCGCACCAGAGCCGTATCGAAGCCGTACCTGAAGGGCTATCCGGCGTTCCAGGCCGGGTGCCGGGGGTCGTCCGCGCGGACGACGACGTCGGCGGTCTCGGCGGGCGCGGTCTCGGTGTCGTAGCGGGTGAAGGCCGCGAGGGTCCACCGCTCGTCCTCGGGCGTGCGGCGGCGCAGCGCGGCGGGCGACAGGCTGACGTGGACCGTCAGGTCGAAGGGGAACCAGTGGTTCAGGAGAAGGGGGCCGTGCAGCAACAGGGCGCCGCCCCGAGGGAGTTGGACGTAGTCGCTGCGGGTGGCGCGGTCGGTGACCGGGTCCCACAGATCGGGCAGCACCCGGCCGTTCCCCGTCGCCTCCAGGGGGCCGAACACCTCCCGCCACAGCGCGCCCGTGTCGAGCCAGCCGCCGTAGTACGCCTCCGCGTCCTCGCGTCCGTACTCGAACCGGAGCGAGGCGGGGCGCAGGAAGCCCCCGGCGCCGACGGTCAGGGACGACCGGCCGCGGATCCGCAGCGCGTCGGCGACCCGGGCCGCGAGGTCGCCGGGGCGGGCGGCCGGCGCCCCGTCGAAGGCCACCCTCGGCCAGGGGCTGCCGTCGGCCGGTGCCAGGTCGAGGAGCCGCTCGGCCAGGGCGTCGCCGAGCCGCTCCCAGGTGATCGCTTCGAGTCGCACACGGCCATCATGCCGGGCCGGGCGAAGCCGACGCCAAGGAGGTCCGGACGGCCGCGGGAACGGCGCCACGGACCGCGTGGCACCCGCCGCGCCGCCCTGCCCGAAGCAGTCCTACGGGCAGACGTGGAAGCAGTCCGGCGGGTGGGCGTGGAAGCGGTCCGGCGGGCAGACGTGGAAGCGGTCCGGCGGGTGGGCAAGGGAACCGTATGAGCAGCAGCGCCACCCCCTCCTTCCCCGCGCCGCCCGCCGGACCCCGCCCCGGCGGCCCCCTCGTCTTCCAGCCGATCAGGCGCAGGCGCTGCGCGGCGTGCCGGGCCGGACCGCTCGCGCTGCTGGTCCTCGAGGACGGACGGCCCCGCTGCCTGGACTGCGCCGACCTGGGACACCTGGTGTTCCTGCCGCGCGGCGACACGGCGCTGACCCGGCGGGCCCGGGAGGAGAGCGCGCTGTCGGCGGTCGTGGTGCGGTTCCACCGGCGGCGTGCGCGGTACGAGCGGCAGGGCGTGCTGGTGGAGGAGGCGGCGCTGGCCCGGGCCGAGTCGCGCTGTCTGGCCGACGCGGAGGCGCGGGCGCGACGGCGGGCCCGGGACGCGGCCCGGCGGGCGGCGGAGGACGTGCGGTTCGTGGCGGCGTTGGCCGCGGAGATCCGTCGGCTGTTCCCCGGCTGTCCGGCGGAGCGGGCCCGGGCGATCGCCGGGCACGCGGGGCTGCGCGGCAGCGGGCGCGTGGGGCGCAGCGCGGCGGGGCGTGCGCTGTCCGAGGGGGCGGTGACGGCCGCGGTGCGGGCGGCCGTGCGCCACGGGGACACGCCGTACGACCGGCTGCTGATGTCCGGGGTGCCGCGCAGGGAGGCCCGGACGCGGGTGGCGGGGGCGGTCACGGCGGTGCTCGACGCCTGGGAGATGGGACCGGCGGGGCCGACGGGGGAAATCGCTGCCCCCGCCCGGCCTTCTGAGGGATGATCGGCTGCACGGACCAAGGGGGGTCGGGATGATCGAAGGACCGTTTTTCGTGCTCGTCGTGCTCGGGGCACTGTGGTGCGGCGTCACCGCGGGGGTGTTCGTCGCGTTCTCCACGTTCGTGATGCGCGGCCTCGGGGCGCTGCCTCCGGCGCGCGGGATCGCCGCCATGAACGCCATCAACGTCGCCGCGGTCACCCCGGCGTTCATGATCGTGTTCCTCGGTGCGGCCGCGCTGTGCGCGGTGATCGCCGTGGTGACGTTCGTGCTCTGGCCCGACGAGGGCACCGTCGAGCTGCTGCTCGGCTGTGTGCTCTATCTGGTGGGCGCGTTCGGCGTGACGATCACGGCGAACATTCCGCGCAACGACGCCCTCGCCAAGCTGGCGGGCGCCGAGGAGGCCGAGAGCAGCGCGGCGTACTGGCGCACGTACCTGAGCGAGTGGGGGATGTGGAACCACATCCGGGGCGGGGCCGCGCTCGCCGCGTCGGCCTCGTTCGTGCTGGCGCTCACCTGACCCGCCGCGGGCGACGCGCGCCTCCCGGCCGACCCGACGTATCGTGACGAAAAGAGCCACGACACAGGGAGACGGCCATGGCCGACCCCAAGGGCTTCCTCACCACGCCCCGCCGGGAGGCACCGCGCCGCCCCGTCGGGGAACGGGTCCGCGACTGGGACGAGGTGTACGTCCCCGGGGGTCTGCTGCCGATCATCCGCACGCAGGCCGACCGGTGCATGGACTGCGGGATCCCGTTCTGTCACGAGGCGTGTCCGCTCGGGAACCTGATCCCCGAGTGGAACGACCTGGTGGCGCGGAACGACTGGCGGACCGCGAGCGACCGCCTGCACGCCACCAACAACTTCCCCGAGTTCACCGGCCGGCTGTGCCCCGCCCCCTGCGAGGCGGGCTGCGTCCTGGCCATCAACCAGCCCGCCGTCACCATCAAGAACGTCGAGGTCGCGATCGCCGACCGGGCCTGGGACGAGGGTTTCGTCACCGCCCGGCCGCCCGAGCGGCACACCGGCAGGACCGTCGCCGTCGTCGGTTCGGGGCCCGCCGGTCTGGCCGCCGCACAGCAGCTGACCCGGGCCGGGCACACCGTCGCGGTGTACGAGCGGGACGACCGGCCGGGCGGACTGCTGCGGTACGGCATCCCGGCGTTCAAGATGGAGAAGCGTCACCTGGAGCGCAGGCTGGCGCAGTTGACGGACGAGGGGGTGCGGTTCCGCACGTCGACGGAGATCGGCCGGGACCTGACCGCCGCCGAGCTGCGCTCCCGGTACGACGCCGTGGTGCTCGCCATCGGGGCCACCGCCTGGCGCGAACTGGACGTGCCGGGGCGGCAGTTGGCGGGGATCCACCAGGCGATGGAGTATCTGCCGCTCGCCGACCGGGTCTGCGCGGGCGACCTCCCGGTGTCGCCGCTCGACGCGGCCGGGAAGCACGTCGTCATCGTCGGCGGCGGCGACACCGGGGCGGACTGTCTGGGCACGGCGGTACGCGAAGGGGCCGCTTCCGTCACGCAGTTGGACATCTACGGCAAGCCCCACGACGTGCGCGACGAGGACGTCGAGCCGTGGCCGACGTACCCGAAGCTGTACCGGCTCTCGGCCGCGCACGAGGAGGCGGGCGAGCTGGGGACGGCTCCGGCCGCCGACGCCGACGCGCGGCTCTTCGCGGCGTCGACGCTGCGGTTCACCGGGGACGCGGACGGCCGGGTCCGGGCCCTGCACCTGGTCGAGGTGGACGCGGCGCGCCGGCCCCGCTCCGGGACGGACCGGGCGCTGCCGGCCGATCTGGTGCTGCTCGCGCTCGGCTTCCACGGTCCCGAGCGTCAGGTCGGCGGCCTCGTCGACCAGTTGGGGCTCGGTGTGGACGCGCGGGGCGGGCTCGCGCGGGACCCCGGTTTCGCGACCGAGGTGCCGGGGGTGTTCGTCGCGGGGGACGCGGGGCGGGGACAGTCGCTCGTCGTGTGGGCGATCGCGGAGGGCCGGGCCGCCGCCGCGGCCGTCGACCGCTGGCTGACGGGGACGACGCGCCTGCCCGTACCGATCGGCGCCCACGACCGCCCCATGACACCCTGACCGCGTCGCGACGCCCTGACCGCCGCCACCCCGCGACACCGCCACCCCACGACACCCTGACCGCCGCCACCCCGCGACACCGCTGGACCACCCCCGCGGCACCACTGGTGCCCGCCCCACGGCACCATTGGAGCTCACCCCGCGGCACCACCGGAGCCCACCCGGCGCCGCCGATGGAGCCCACCCGGCGGCACCACTAGAGACCCCCCCGCGGCACCACTGAAGACCCCGAGCGGCAGCGACGGACCACCGATAGGGTGCGTCTCCATGACGGCTTCCTGGGTCGATTCGGCGGAGCTGATCGGCGTCGACCTGCATCTGGAGCTGTCCGGATCAGGTGGCCGACGGGCCGCGCTCGCCGGCGCGCTGCGCCAGGCGGTGCAGTCGGGCCGCCTCGCCCCCGGCACCCGTCTGCCGCCCTACCGCGCGCTCGCCGCCGACCTGGGCGTCGCCCGCAACACCGTCGCCGACGCCTACGCCGAGCTCGTCGCCGAGGGCTGGCTCACGGCGCGACAGGGGTCGGGGACCCGGGTCGCCGAGCGGGCCAGGCCCCTGGGCGGCGCCCGGCGCACCCCGGAACCGGCCCCCGTGCCCGCCGAGGGACCCCGGCACCAGCTGCGGCAGGGCGTGCCGGACGCCTCCGCGTTCCCCCGCACCGACTGGACGGCGGCGTACCGGCGCGCCCTGAACTCGGCCCCCACCACCGCCTTCGGGCCCGGCGACCCGCAGGGCCGCATCGAGTTGCGGACCGCGCTCACCGAGTACCTGGCACGCTCGCGCGGGGTGCGCGCCGAGCCCGAACGCATCGTCGTCTGCTCGGGGTTCGCGCACGGGCTGCGGCTGCTCTTCGGCGAGCGGGTGCTGCGGGGTCCGCTGGCCGTGGAGGCGTACGGACTGGGCTTCCACCGGGATCTGCTGGCCCGGGCCGGCGTCAGGACCGAGCCGCTGACGGTGGATCAGGACGGCGCGCAGGTATATGAGTTGGACGGGATGGGCGGCGTCCGGGGCGTACTGCTCACGCCCGCGCACCAGTTCCCCACGGGTGGCCCGCTGCACGCGGAGCGCCGGGCCGCGGTCGTCGACTGGGCGCGGGCGCGCGGCGGGCTCGTGGTGGAGGACGACTACGACGGGGAGTTCCGCTACGACCGCAAGCCGGTGGGCGCGGTGCAGGGCCTCGACCCCGAGCGGGTCCTGTACATGGGGTCCGTGAGCAAGAGCCTCTCCCCCGCGTTGCGGCTGGGGTGGATGGTGCTGCCGCGGCGGCTGGTGCCCGGGGTGCTGGCGGCGAAGGGCGAGCGGGAGGCGTGGGCGAGCACGCTCGACCAGCTGGCGCTCGCCGAGTTCCTGCGGTCGGGGGCGTACGACCGGCACGTGCGGCGGATGCGTCAGCGGTACCGGGGCCGCCGGGACCGTCTGGTGCGGGCGCTGGCCGGGCGGGCGCCGCACGTCGAGGTGACGGGGATCGCGGCCGGGCTGCACGCGGTGCTCCGGCTGCCGCAGGGCAGCGAGCGGTCGGTGGTGCGGGCGGCGCACGAGCGCGGGATCGCCGTGGACGGACTCACGGAGTTCCGGCATCCGCGGGCGACGGGGCCGGCGGAGGACGGGCTGGTGGTGGGGTACGCGGCGGCTGCCGAGCACGCGTACGGGGCGGCGGTCGAGGCGCTGTGCGAGGTCCTGCCACCCGAGCGGTGAGCCCCGGGACGCCTGGGCACCTGCGTCACCTGAGGCACCTGCATCACCTGCGGCATCTGAGGCATCTGAGGTGCCTGCGTCACCTGAGACATCGGCACGCGGCACCAGGCGCCCCGCGCCCTCGTGCTCATCGCCCGGCGGCCCACGACCCGCCGCCTCACCGTCTCACCGCCCCACCGCCCGCCGGCACGGGCGATCAGGACAGCAGGAAGTCCGCGGCCCCCGACTTGGCGCCCTCGATGAACGCGGTGATCTCACCGGGGGTGTAGATCAGGGCGGGGCCGTCCGGGTCCGACGACTGGCGCACGGCGACCCGGCCGTCGGCCAGCTTCATGGCTTCGAGGCAGTTGCCTCCGTTGCCACCGCTCCACGGCTTGTGCCAGCCCTCGCTGCCGAGTTCGCGCGCGGGCATGCCGTTGTAGATCGGCTCGCCGTCGACGCCTCGTATTCGGTCCTTGATCGAGTCCATTCACAGCTCCTTGCGGAGATCGCGGAGGATCTCCTTTGTGCGTTGTGCCGTCGCGGCATGTGCCGCCATGCGGTCCATGACTTCCAGGTGGGTGGCCACCTCGGGGCGCGCGTCCAGATAGACCGCGCCGGTCAGGTACTCGCTGTAGACCATGTCCGGCAGTTCTGACATGGCAAATCGGAACAGGACGAAGGGGCCGTAGGTGCCCGGGTGCGGGCCGGACGCGAACTCGGCGACCTGGAGCGTCACGTTCGGCAGCTCCATCGCCTCCAGCAGCCGGTCGATCTGGCCGCGCATCACGTCGGCGTCGCCGACGGGCCGGCGCAGGGCGGTCTCGTCCATGACCGCCCAGATCCGCGGCGCGTCCGTGCGGGTGAGCAGCGTCTGACGCTGCATGCGCAGGGCGACGTGCCGGTCGACGACCTCCGGGTCGTCGGCGAGTGCCCGCCCTATGGCGCCGGACCGGAGCACGCCGCGCGCGTACTCCTCGGTCTGCAGCAGGCCGGGCACGAAGTGCGGCTCGTACGACCTGATGAGCGCGGCGGCGCCCTCCAGGCTCACGTACATCGAGAACCAGCCGGGGAGGATGTCGTGGAACCGCTGCCACCACCCCGGCTTGTTCGCCTCCTCCGCGAGCTGCACGAACGCGTCGGCCTCGGCCTCGGTGACGCCGTAGGACTTCAGCAGGAGCTGGAGGTAGGGAATCTTGAGCGAGACCTCCGCTGTCTCCATGCGCCGGACCGTCGCGGCGGTCACGCGGAGTACTTTCGCGGCGTCCTCGCGCTTGAGGCCGGCGCCTTCGCGCAGGTCCTGGAGGCGTCGGCCCAGGACGACCTGGCCGACCGTCGGCGCGGACCGCGGTTCGCTCACGCCCCTTACCTCCCAGTAGTCCGACCCGAAGTCCGAGTGTCCGATTCCAGCCGCAGGAGAGGGTCCGGAGATGGTCGTTCACCGGCCGTTTCCCCGCAGTTCGCCCCCCATGGGCGCCGCGCGACGAGATGCTGCGAGCAGTGTGCCATGCCCGCTCCGCGCGGCACACTGCACTCTGCACTTTTCAGAGTGGCTCTTGCCAAGTGTTCACGACGGGGCGATAGTGGCAAGCGTGACTCCGTCCGCGCCCTTAGGCACAGAAGCCGGCGAGGCTACGCTCGGTGACCGTTCGGGTACGTCCGACCAGACGTATCTGACCGCGGTCCGCCGCAGCAGCTTCGAACTGGCTCCCCACCCGGGCTCCGCCGCACAGGCCCGGCGCATGACGCGCGCCCACCTCAGTGGGTGGGGCGCCTGCGACGACACCTGTGACGCGGCGGCGCTCGTCGTGTCCGAACTGGTCACGAACGCGATCGTGCACACCGCCAGCAGACGGATCCACTGCGAGCTCCACGAGCTGCGCGACGACGCCGGTGAGCGGGTCCGGATAGCCGTCCGCGACGAAGGCTGCATCCCAGGTGACACCCGCCCCGCGGGCCGGATCGCGCCCGAGGAGGAGCACGGCAGGGGGCTCCTCCTCGTGGCGGCCGTCTCCACCGCGTGGGGCGCCCAGGAGACCGGCCCCGGTCTCCTCGTGTGGGCGGAACTGCCCCGCGACGGCGCCGCCGCGGCGGGTCCCGGGCCCGTCCCGGACATCGCCGACGGTGCCGGCTGGGCCTGGTGAACTTCCTCCGCCCCGACCAGGCGGACGGCGAACGACGAGCGTGCTGAGCGGGAACGGATGGGCGTGGTGACGACGCGGACGATGCAGCTGGACTCTCTGGTGGGGCTCGCCCGGCGGTACCGCACCCCGTATCGGTCCCCGCTGCGCCTGTCCGTGCCGGACGGGATGACGGTGCCGCTCGGCTGCGACGCCGTGTCCGTGCCGGAGTCCTTCGCGCGGGCGATGACCCGGCGGCTGCCCCGGATGGGGTGCGTGTACGCGGACGGGTCGAACTGGTGGTGGCTCGTGCCGTCGGACTCCGACGTGGCGCTGGAATGGCCGGCCCCCGCGCGCTACACGGCGGGCGCCGTGGTGCCGGACGCCCGGCGGGCGCCCGACCTGATCCACTGCCCGGACGGCGCCGTCCCCTATACGCCGCCGATCCCGCTGTACCTGGCGCTGTGCCGGGTGACCGGCACGACGCCCGCGTGGTCCCGGTCCGTCGGGGCCTGACGCCCTACCCCGTCACCGCCCGCTCGATCAGCGACGTCACCTCCCCCGGCGCCTCCATGTGCACCATGTGACCGGCCCCCTCCACCACCCGTACCTCCCGCGCGCGGTCCTCCAGGGACCGGCGGTTCGAGGCCGGGACCACGCGGTCGGCGCCGCCCCAGACCGCCCGGAGGGGGACGTCGATCGGGGTCCGTGCGAGGTCGAGGGCCTCGATCGTCGGGACGAGGGCGGCGAGCGCCTCGGCCACGCCGTCGAGGCGTTTGTACCGGAGCAGGTCCTCGACGAGCTGCCGGGTCACCCGGTCCCCGTCGGCGAAGAGCTTGGCCAGGTGGGGTGTCAGTTCGCGCCGGGTGCGGGCCCCGGCGAAGCCGCGCAGGTATCCGGTGTCGAGCTCCGGCCCGTACCCGGCCGGCGCCACGAGCGTCAACGACCGTACGCGCCCCGGCACTTGACCCGCCACCGCCCCGGCCACCGCCCCGCCGAGCGAGTGCCCCACCAGATGGACCCGGTCGAGTCCGAGCACGTCGAGGAACCCGGTGACCGCGTCCGCGAGGACGTCGAGGCCGCCGTCCCCGACGTCCTTCGCCGAGTCGCCGTGGCCCGGCAGGTCGAGCGCGTACACGGCGTGCCGGGCGGCGAGCGGCTCCCGGACGAAGAGCCAGGAGTCCTTGTCGCCGCCGAAGCCGTGCACCAGGACGACCGGCTCGGGCCCTTCGCCCTCGGTGGCGTAGGCGAGCGACCGCCCGGCCACGTCGACGGCGCCGGTCGCGGGCCCGGTGCCGTCCGGCTCGGCGGGCTGACCGCGCGCCAGCAGTTCCCTGGCCTCGGCGGCGGCCGCGTCGATCTCCTCCTGCGGTACGTCGCCGGGGGCGAGCAGGGCGACGGCGCAGCCGACCGGCGCGTCGCCGCCCGCCTCGGTCACGATCGCCCGGAGCACTCCGCCGGCCGGCGCCTCCAGGGTCCCGGCGATCTTGTCCGTGTCGATCTCGGCCAGACCGTCGCCCTCGGCGACCTCGTCGCCCGGCGCGGCGAGCCAGTCGGTGATCCGGCCCGTCCTCATGGACAGGCCCCACTTGGGCATGGTGACGGGGGTGATCCGGTCGTCCACGTCACGCCTTCCAGTCCAGGACGCTCTTCACGGCCGCCGCGACCCGCGTCGCGTCCGGTACGTAGAGGTCTTCGAGGGGCGGGCTGAAGGGGACGGGCGTGTGCGGCGGGGTGACCGTCCCGACCGGTGCGCGCAGCGCGCCGAACGCCTTGCCCGCGACGAGTGCCGCGATGTCGGCGGCCGTCCCGCAGCGCGGCCCGGCCTCGTCGACGACGACCAGCCGGCCGGTGTGCTCGACCGATTCCAGGATCGTGTCCTCGTCGAGCGGGCTGGTGGTGCGCGGGTCGACGATCTCGCAGCGCACGCCGGACGCGGCCAGTTCGTCGGCGGCCTGGACGGCGACGGACACCATCCGGCCGAGCGCCACGATCGTCACGTCCCCGCCCTCGCGCACGATCTGCGCCTCGCCGAACGGGATCGCGTAGCTCTCGGCGGGGACCTCGCCCACCGTGTCGTAGAGCGCCTTGTGCTCGCAGAAGATCACCGGGTCGTCGTCCCGGATCGCCTGGACGAGCAGGCCCTTCGCCTCGTACGGCGACGAGGGCAGCGCCACCTTCAGCCCCGGCACGGACGTGAACACCGGGTACAGGGACTGCGAGTGCTGGGCCGCGGCACGCAGCCCCGCCCCGTACATGGTGCGGATGACGACCGGGGTGACGGCCCGGCCGCCGAACATGTAGCGGAACTTGGCGGCCTGGTTGAAGATCTGGTCGAGGCAGACGCCCAGGAAGTCGATGAACATCAGCTCGGCGACGGGGCGCAGCCCGCGGGTGGCCGCGCCGATCGCGGCGCCGATGAACGCCGACTCGGAGATGGGCGTGTCCAGCACCCGGCCGGGGAACCGGGGCTGGAGGCCCTTCGTCACGCCGAGGACACCACCCCAGGCGTCGGACTCGCCGGGCGCGCCCGCACCGCCCGCGTTGTCCTCGCCGAGGACGACGACGGACGGGTCGCGCTCCATCTCCTGCACGAGGGCTTCGTTGATCGCTTCGCGGTAGGTGATGCTGCGGCTCATGCGTGGTCCCTCCGGCTCAGTACGTGACGTAGACGTCGGTGTCGAGATCGGCCGCCGTCGGCAGCGGGGCGGCCTTGGCCTCGGCGACCGCCTCCTCGATCAGTGCGGCCACTTCCTCGTCCACGGCGTCGAGTTGAGCGGCCGTCAGGTCGCCGGCGGCCGTGACGCGGGTGCGGAAGCGCAGCAGGCAGTCGAGTTCGGCGCGGGCGCGCTGCACCTCGGTGGTGCGGTAGGTCTGCTGGTCGCCCTCGAAGTGACCGTAGTACCTGGTGAGTCGTACTTCGACGAGGCTGGGGCCGCCGCCGGTGCGGGCCCGCTCGATCGCCTCGCCCGCCGCTTCCCGTACGGCGAAGAAGTCGAAGCCGTCGACGGTGGTGCCGGGCATCCCGAAGGCCGCGGCCCGGGCCGCGACGGAGCCGCCGCCGACCGACCACTCGGCCGCGGTCGCCTCCGCGTAGCCGTTGTTCTCGGCGATGAAGACCGCCGGGAGGTGCCACACGGTGGCGAGGTTGAGGGACTCCAGGGTGGTGCCCTGGTTGGCGCCGCCGTCGCCGAAGAAGGCCACGGCCACTCCGCCGTCGCCGCGCACCTTCGAGGCGAGGGCCGCTCCGCAGACGAGGGGCGGGCCGCCGCCGACGATGCCGTTGGCGCCGAGCATGCCGCGGCTGAGGTCGGCGATGTGCATGGAGCCGCCCTTGCCGTGGCAGGAGCCGGTGGCCCGGCCGTAGATCTCGGCCATCATCGCCTTCACGTCGACGTGCTTGGCGATGCAGTGGCCGTGGCCGCGGTGGGTGGAGGCGATCACGTCCCGTTCGTCGTCGAGCCAGCCGCAGACGCCGGCCGCGGAGGCCTCCTCGCCTGCGTAGAGATGGACGAAACCGGGGATGTCACCGGTCGCGAACTCGTCGTGGAGACGCTCCTCGAAGACGCGGATCGTACGCATCGTGCGGTACGCGTCGAGGAGTGCGGCGGCGTCGAGGCCGCCCGTCGCCGGGTCCCGAGGTGTCCGGAGCGTGTCGGTCATGACGTGAACTCCCTTGCCTGTGAGGGCTGTTCAGGTGTTCCTGAACGGTGCGGACAGGGCACATGGCAGCGCGGGGGCGGGCGCCCGGCAAGGGTTGCCCGGGGTTGCAACCCGGACGGGGGTGGTCCGATGGAAGAGATCAGGCCGGACGAACCGGTGACGTCGGAGTCGGAGGAGCTGCTGTTCGGCGGCCCGCTGCGCTACGACATCGGCTGGTCGGCGCACGAGGACGCGTTCCTCCAGCTGAACTTCCGGGCGATGCTCAGGCGGCTGCCGGCGCTCCTCGCGTCCAGCTTCCGGCTCGCCCGGGACGCGGACCGGCGCGCGGCGCTCACCGTGCTGGCCGCCGAGTCGGGGCGGGGCCTCGCGCAGGCGGTGAGCCTGCTCGCGGTGAACAGCGTGCTCGCCCAACTCTTCGCGACCGGCAGCATGGCGGACCGGTTGCGCGGCGCGGCGCCCGCGCTGATCGCCGTGTCGGCGGTCCTGTTCGTGGCGGCGCTGCTGCGGGCGGCGTCCACGTACGCCACGGGACGGCTTGAACCGAAGGTGGAACGGCTGGCCACCGAGCGGTACCTGGAGCGTGCGGCGGCCGTGGAACTGGCGGCGATCGAGGACGACGCGTTCCACAAGCTGCTCGACACGGCGCAGTACGGCGCGCAGTCGGCGCGCCGCATGATCTCCATCGCGACACGCGTGGTGAACGCGATGATCTCCCTGGTCGCGGCGGCGAGCGTGCTCACCGTGCTGCATCCGGTGCTGCTGCCGCTCCTCGTCACCATGACGCTGCCGAGCGCGTGGAGCGCGCTGACGATGGCCCGGCGCCGCTACCGCTCCTTCCACGTGTGGGTGCAGCACGCGCGGGCGGGCCGGCTGATCAGCAGCCTGCTCATCGACACGGCGGCGGCCCCGGAGATCCGGGTGCACGGTGTCGGCCCGTTCCTGCTGCGCCACTTCCGGTCGATGTCGGAGACCCAGGAGGCCGAGCAGGCCCGGCTCGCACGGCTCGCGGCGCGCACGGGTCTGGTCGCGGCGGCGTGGACGGGCCTGGCGACCACGGCGACGTACGCGACGCTCGGTCTGCTGCTGCTCACCGGCGCGATGGCGCTGTCGGTGGCGGGCACGGCGGTGATCGCGATCCGGACCGGCTCACAGAGCCTGGACACGCTGGTCCTGGAGGTCAACGCGCTGCACGAGGACGCCCTGTTCGTGGGCGATCTGGAGCGGCTGTACGTGGAGGCGGCGCGGCGCGCGATCCCGCGGGGCGGCACGCGCCTCCCGTACGAGCCGAAGGAGATCAGGTTCGAGGACGTCACGTTCTCCTATCCCGGCAGTGCCGCCCGACCCGCTCTCGACGGTGTCACGCTCGCCGTGCCGACGGGCCGCATCGTGGCGCTGGTCGGCGAGAACGGCTCGGGCAAGACGACCCTCGTGAAGCTGCTCGCCGGGCTGTACGCGCCGCAGGGCGGCCGGATCCTGTGGGACGGCGTCGACGCGGCGGACGCCGACCGGACCGAGCTCGCCGAGCGGGTCGCGATGGTGGCGCAGGACTTCAAGCGCTGGCCGTTCACCGCGCGCGTCAACGTCGGCATCGGGCGGGCCGCGTACGAGCCGACCGAGGAGCGCATCACGGACGCCGTGACGCAGGCCGGTGCGGGCGAGGTGGTCCGGGACCTGCCGCGCGGCCTGGACACGCTGCTGGCCCGCGCGTTCAGCGGCGGGCACGAGCTGTCGGGCGGCCAGTGGCAGCGGCTCGGCATCGCGCGGGCCGCGTTCCGCAAGGGCCGCATCCTGATCGTGGACGAACCGACGGCGGCCCTCGACGCGCGCGCCGAGCTGGAGGTCTTCGAGAAGATCCGGGCGCTGGCGGGCACCGGCCAGACGGTGCTGCTGATCACGCACCGGCTGGCGTCGGTCCGGCACGCCGATCTGGTGCACGTCCTGGAGCAGGGCCGGCTCGTCGAGTCGGGTTCGCCGGAGGAACTGCTCGCCTCCGGCGGGGTCTACGCCGAGCTGTACGCGCTCCAGGCGGACCAGTTCACCCGACCGGCTCGGCCAGCGCCTCCCGGACGATCACCAGGAACGCGTCCGACGCCAGATCCATGACCACCTCGGCCGGCTGCCCGTCCTGGCGGGCCCGGCGCGCGAACTCCTCGGCGGGCCAGGAGCCGCGGGGCCCGCCGGCCGGGAATCGTTGCAGTACCACTCGTCCGTTGATCATCGTTCTTCCCTGCCCCCGTGATCGTGCCGGTGTGCGCGGCGCCGGTACGTCCCGGCGCCTTCATGGGGGAGAACGCTGACAGGGCGGGTGCGGACTCGCAACGTGACGAGAATGACACCGAGTTGAGACGAGGTCGGGCCGTACGGGACGGGCCCTCAGTCGTCGTACTCGTCGTGATACCGGACCCGCGCACTGCCCGCGGGCGCCCCGAGGGACGACGCCCGCCCTTCCGGTTTCTCCCATTCCTCCTGCCGGCCCAGGGCGGTGAGGTCCAGGAGGTTGGTGGTGAACCCGATGCCGTCCAGGCCGCGGTCGAACGTCGAGTAGGTGTGGAAGACGTGCTCGCCCTCGCGGACGAAGCAGCTGATCGCGGGCCGCTCCTGGAGGCCTCCGTCCTCGGCCTCGACGGTGGCGCCGAAGTCCTGGTTGAAGTCGCTCAGGTTCGACGAGTACCAGGGCACCGTCCAGCCCATCCGCGCCTTGAACGGCAGGATCTTGGTGAACGGGGCGCGGGAGACCGCGGCGAACGCCGTGCCGCGGGCGCGCAGGTGCGCCAGGTGCCCGATCTGGTCGAGGAACCCGGAGCAGCTCGTGCAGCCCGCGTCCCACTCCGGGGCGAACATGAAGTGGTACACGACGAGTTGGCCGCGGCCCTCGAAGAGGTCGAGGAGCTCGGCCTTGCCGTCGGGCCCTTCGAAGACGTACAGCTTGTCGATCTCCACCATGGGCAGCTCGCGCCGCCGGGTGTTCAGCGCGTCGCGCGCCCGGGTCGCCGCCTTCTCCAGGGCGAGCAGTTCCGCGCGAGCGGCGCGCCACTCCTCGCGGGTGACCACCTTCGGCAGCCCCATGGTTCCTCCGTGAGTTATCGGGGTGGGTCTCTCAAAGGGGTGACTGAGGGCGGATGCGGAACTCATCGCTGCGGGGAAAAGAATCTCGCGGATTTTTTTCGGAGGCCCGGGAGCCGGTCCGGGATCAGGTGTCGTACTCCTGGATCCGCCGGCCGTGCCCGCGCTCGACGAGTTCGGGGAGCAGTGCGCTCAACTCCCCCGCCACGGCCGGGACGTCGACAGTGAGGAGCCGTCCGTCGCGCATCAGGACCCGGCCGTCGACGATCGTGGTGCGCACGTCGGCGGAGCGGGCGCTGTGCACGAGGGTCGCGGCGAGGTCGTGCACGGGCTGGGTGTGCGGCCCGCTCAGGTCGACGAGGACGAGGTCGGCGCGGCGGCCTGGCGCCAGACAGCCGATGCGGTCGCCGAGTCCGACGGCGCGGGCGCTGTCGAGGGTGGCGTGCCGCAGGGCCTGACGGGCGGTGAGCCAGCGGGGATCGCGCTCGGCCCGCTTCTGCACGAGGGCGGTGAGCGTCATCGCCTCCCACACGTCGAGGGTGTTGTTGGAGGCGGCGCCGTCGGTGGCGAGTCCGACATGCACGCCCGCGTCGACGAGCGACCGCACGGGCGTGGTGTCCCAGCCGAACTTCAGGTAGCCGCGGGGTGCGGAGGCGACGCCGACCCGGCCGCCCGCGTCCCGCAGCGCGGGCAGGTCGCGCTCCAGGATGCCGGTGCCGTGGGCGATGAGGACGTCGACGTCGAGGAGTCCGGTGCGGCGCAGCGTCTCGACGGGGGTGCGGCCGTGGCGGGCGAGGGCGGTGTCGGTCTGGGCGCGGTTCTCGGCGGCGTGCAGATGGACCGGAAGACCGTGCTCGCGGGCGAGTTCGGCGGTCGCGGCGAGGTCCTCGTCGGTGACGGTGTACGGGGCGTGCGGGGCCAGCGAGGTGGTGATGCGGCCGCCGGCCCGGCCCCGGTGGGCGAGGGCGAAGTCGAGGGACCTGGCCCGCCCGTCCGGTCCCTGGGAGGAGAAGAACGCCTCGCCGAGGTCGGCCCGCAGGCCCGTCTCCTCGACGACCCGGGCGACGGTGTCCATGGCGAAGTAGTGGTCGGCGAAACAGGTGACGCCGCCGCGGATCATCTCGGCGCAGGCGAGCCGGGCGCCGAGTTCGACGACGCGCGGGGTGAGGTTCGACTCGATGGGCCAGATCCAGTCGTTGAACCACTCCTGCTCGGGGAGGTCCTCGACGAGTCCGCGCAGGGCCACCATCGGGCTGTGCGTGTGGCAGTTGACGAATCCGGGCAGGGCGACCAGGCCGCGGGCGTCGATCCGCTCGACGGCGTCGAGGGCGGCCGCGGCGGCGCTGTCGGTGACGTCGGCGACGGCTCCGTCCCGTACGACGACGGCGGCGTCCGCCCTGAAGTGGAGTGCGTCGGCGGCGCGTCGCGGGTCGGTCTCGTCCGGGTCGCCGTGCTGGAGGACGGTGCAGCCGGTGACGATCAGGTCGGCGGGCGCCTCGTCGTGCGCGGTGGGGGCTGGCATGGGGTCACGGTAGCGAGGGGGCCGCCCCCGCTGCGTCCAGCGGCGTACGGCCCGGTCCGCCGCGGCGACGACCCGGATCGCACATCGCGCGCCCGCCCTGTCCGGCGGTGCGGCCCGCTGCCACGCTGGCGGCCACGGCCCGGACCGGGACCGGGCCGACGCGAGGACGGAGCGCGCCATGCTCGTCGGCACCTGGAACCTGGAGAACCTCTACCGCCCCGGCGGGCCCTACGGACCCCGGGACAAGGCCGCGTACGAGGCGAAGCTGGCCGCGCTCGCCGCCACCGTGAACCAGTTGCGGCCCACCCTGCTCGGCGTGCAGGAGGTCGGCGACCCGGCGGCGCTGGACGACCTCGTGCAGCTGCTCGACGGCCGGTACACCGCGACGCTGTCGGAGTCCCCCGACGAACGCGGGATCCGGGTCGGCTTCGTCAGCGACATCGCCGTGCGCGTCGTCGCGGACACCACGGCGTTCCCGGAGGACGTGCGCCCGGTGCAGGTGGACGACTCGGGGCGGACCACGGGCCGGGTGGGGCGCGGGGTGCTCGCGGTGAACTTCTCGACGCGGGCGACCTGGCTGACGGCCGCCGTCTGCCACCTCAAGTCGAAGCTCCTCGGTTATCCGCGCGGCCGGTTCGTGCCGCGCGACGAGGGCGAGCGGGCGCGCTACGCCGCGTACGCGCTGCAGCGCCGGGCGGCGGAGGCGGCCGCGGTGCGGGCGCTGGCCGACATCCTGATCGGCGCGGACGGCCGGCGCGAACGGGTCGTCGTCCTGGGCGACTTCAACGACGAGGTGCACGCCGCGACCACCCAGATCGTGCAGGGCCCGCCCGGCTCCGAGATCGGTACGCCCGGCTTCGACCGCCCCGACCAGGGGGACGCGAAGCGGCTGTGGAACGTCGCGCCGCTGATCCCCGAGGAGCAGCGGTACTCGCGGGTCAGCGCGGGCCGCCGCGAGCTGATCGACCACGTCTTCGTCACGCACGAACTGGTGGGGCGCGTCGTCCGCGCCGGCACGGGGGCGCCGCGCGAGGCGGGGGCGGAGCTGCACCCGCTGCCGACGGTCGGCGAGGACCCGGAGGTGCGGCGGGACGCACCGGGGTCGGACCACGCGCCGGTCTGGATCGACCTGGCACCGTGAGGCACCCGCGCCCCAAGTGACCGCACCTCTCCCGCTGTTCGCTGAGAACGCACTGTTGTCCGCTGAGCCGTACGCCATCACAATGCTCATGCCAAACATGGCACTCAGTACGGGAGAGGACCCCCCACATGAAGAAGTCTCTCGTCGGCGCGCTCTTCGGTGTTCTGCTCATAGGCGCGGCAACAGCCGCTCCGGCAGCGGCACTTGACGCACCGTCGGACGCACCCGCCACGAAGGCCAAGGCGGTGAACTTCGCCGGCACGGTCGCGCTCAGCAACTGTTCGGGATCGGTCGTCCGCGTACCCGACTCGCAGCCGACGGACCCGGCGCTCGTCATGTCGAACGGCCACTGCCTGGAGTCCGGTTTCCCCGGCCCCGGCGAGGTCGTCGTCGACCAGCCGTCGTCGCGCACCTTCAGCCTGCTGAACTCGGCGGGCAGCAAGGTCGCGACGCTGCGGGCGAGCAAGGTCGCGTACGGCACGATGACGGACACGGACGTCTCGCTGTACGAACTCACCAGCACCTACCAGCAGATCGAGGGCTCGTACGGCATCAAGGCCCTCGAACTCTCGGCGGCCCGTCCGGCGCAGGGCACCGCGATCAGTGTCGTCTCCGGCTACTGGAAGCGGATCTACAACTGCTCGGTCGACGGCTTCGCGTACCGCCTCAAGGAGGGCGAGTGGACCTGGAAGGACTCGGTCCGCTACACCTCCACGTGCGACACGATCGGCGGCACGTCCGGCTCCCCGGTGCTCGACCAGTCGACCGGCAAGGTCGTCGCGGTCAACAACACCGGTAACGAGAGCGGCGAGCGGTGCACGGACAACAATCCGTGCGAGGTGGACGAGTCCGGCAACGTGACGGTCCGCGAGGGCATCAACTACGCGCAGCAGACGTACGGGATCGTGCCGTGCGTCGGGATCGGCAACAAGATCGACCTGTCGGCAGCGGGGTGTGAGCTGCCCAAGCCGTAACAGGTGGAGCGGCGGTGAACCGCGCCCCGCAAGGGGCGCGGGGAACTGCGCGAGCAACCACGACGGCGCGGCAGCCGCCGACCCGACGGAGCCGCTCACGGCGCCGAGGCGCTACGCCGCGAGCTCCGCGAGCAGCACGCCGATCCGTTCGGCGTGCCGCTCGGGCACCCGCCCGGTGTCGTCGACGTGCACGGCACACGCCGTGGTCGTGTCCACGAGCCGCTCCAGCACGACGGTCACCCGCCGCGCGCCGTGCGAGTGCCGGGCGACGACGGGCAGTTCGGCCGCGGCGAGCTCGACGGCCGCACGCGCCTCGGCGAGCGTCCGGTACGCCTCCCGCCGCAGCGCCCACCGCCCGGCCCGGTCACCGCCGCCCTCCTCGGCCAGCACGTGCCGTACGTAGGCGTGGGCGGCGTCCCGTGCGACGGCGAGCCGCACCCGTACCCCGCCGCCGCGCTGCGCGCCCGGCCACGGCAGGTGCCCGGCGATCAGCACGATGCCGCAGGCGAGCAGCGTCTCGGTGATCCGGCTCCACGAGGCCTGCGGTTCCCCGCCGACCATGACGAGCGACAGCACGAGCACCGTGATGACGGCGGTCTGCGCGGCGAAGTGCCGGGTGGCGACGGGGACGAGCGCCCCGCACAGCACGACGAGCGCGACGAGTCCGAAGGGCCGCGGCAGCAGCGCGGCGAGCCCGGCGAACAGCGCGGCGCCCGCGACGGTGCCCGCGGCCCGGCACAGCACCCGGGAGACGAGTGGCCCCAGGTCGGGCTTGACGAGGAACACGGCGGTGGCGGGCAGCCAGTACCCGTGCACGGGTTGCAGGGCCTGGGCGACGGCGGCGCCGGCCCCGAAGGAGAGCCCGACGCGCACCCCGTACTCGCGTCCCGCCGGCCCGACGGCCTTGCGCAGTACGCCGATTGGCGTGGGGCGGCGCCTCGGTGGCCCGCCCGTACCGCCCCCGTCGAACACCCCGG